>NZ_RZSF01000315.1:0-7784 GCF_004023325.1 Mesorhizobium sp. M1A.F.Ca.ET.072.01.1.1
GCCAGAGCCTTGATCGGATTGCCGCCGCCCGCCTTGGCGATCAGGTTGCCGCCGCCGCGGGTCGAGGCGCGCGGCAGATAGGTGTTGATCAGTGAAGCCATCTGGTTGTCGCGGCTGCGGCCGGAAGCGCCGCCCATCACCACTGCGACGAGGCGGCGATCGCCATCGGCGACTGAGGAGACCAGGTTGTAGCCGGAAGCGCGCGTGTAGCCGGTTTTGATGCCGTCGACACCCTTGATGCGGCCGAGCAGGCGATTATGGCCGTTGATGCGCTGGCGGCCATAGAGGAACGAGCGCTGCGAGAAATAGCCGTAATATTGCGGGAAATGCTCGCGGAGCGCGATGCCGAGCATCGCCATGTCGTGCGCCGTGGTGAACTGGCCCGGGTCGGGCAGGCCATTGGCGTTGCGGAAGACAGTGCCGTTCATGCCAAGCTGGCGTGCCTTGGCCGTCATCATGCGGGCAAAATTGTCTTCGCTGCCGCCGAGCAACTCGCCCAGCGCGGTCGCCGAGTCGTTCGCCGACTTCGTCACCATCGACAGGATCGCGGTCTCGACCGGCACCGACCCGCCGGCGCGCACGCCGAGCTTGGTCGGCGGCTCGGACGCGGCATGGGCCGAGAACGGCACCGGCGTGTTCTTGCCGATCCTGCCCTTCGCCAATGCCTCGAAGGTGAGGTAGAGCGTCATCATCTTGGTGAGCGAAGCCGGATAGCGCCGGCCGTTGGCGTCGGCCGAATAAAGCACCCTTCCGGTCTTGGCGTCGACGACAATCGCGGCAGACTTTGCCGCCATCGCGGAGGCGACATCGGCGGCGACAATCGTCACCGCGAGCGCGGCAATCATGATCGCCTTGAAGGAGAATGAAGATTTGGAGACGAAGCCCGACAACGCCTGACGCACCGTTACTTACCCTGAATTTTCGTTGCCCCGGAGGCGGCAGAGGGGTGCCTGCCTCACTTCCGGCCAAGCTATCGCGGTCAGCGTTACCAATCCGTTTATGGTAACCGCCGCGTTCACCATTTTCTGGCGATTTGAGCCTCTGTTTATTCGAACTTTAGCGGTCGCTGTCGCGCGGAGCCCTTGCGGCTCAAGGCAATCTTGACTTTTGTGCAGCGCACAATATATTCCGGTGCATTGCACAAGGGCGCCCGGGGCTAAATGGGCGTTTCAACCAAGGGAAGGCATGAAATGACCCAGACCTATGAGGACTTCGCGAAATACGGCAAGGAGTTTGCCGACACCGGGCTGAAGAGCTTTGCCTCGCTCACCAAGGGTGCGCAGGCGATCGCGACCGAAGCCGGCGAATACACCAAGAAGAGCTTCGAGGCCGGCAGCGCCGCCTTCGAGAAGCTGTTCTCGGCCAAGTCGATCGAGAAGGCCATCGAGATCCAGACCGACTACGCCAAGCAGAGCTACGAGAGCTTCGTGGCCGAGGCCAGCAAGATCGGCAATCTCTATGCCGAGCTCGCCAAGGAAGCCTACAAGCCGTTCGAATCGGTCGTCGCCAAGGCGAAGTAATTTCGTCCGATCACATCGGGCAGGCTAGCCGGCCCGCAAAAACAACCCGGTCGCGGAAGCGCGGCCGGGTTTTTTCATGCGCCGCCGCAACCACCCGCGCCTTGCCGCATTCACGATTGAGAAATTCGCTGAAGTTTGCGTACCTAGCCATATTGTCAGCTAAACAGAAGGGCTTAAAATCGGCCATCGAAGACCTACATGTTGAACTCGCATGAGGATTCGAAAAGGCAGGACTACGTGACGATCGGTTTGACTGCCACGGCAGGCGTGGTGCGAATGCAAGGTGACGGCGACCGCAACGATCCCGGTCGCGGCACGGCGGTCATCACGCGCACCAAAACCAAGACAAAAAAGCCCAGCCTCTACAGGGTCCTCATCCTTAACGACGACTACACTCCCATGGAGTTCGTGGTCCACGTCCTGGAGCGTTTTTTCCAGAAGGACCGCGAGGCCGCCACACGCATCATGCTGCATGTTCATAATCATGGAGTGGGCGAGTGCGGGGTCTACACATTCGAGGTGGCCGAGACCAAAGTGTCTCAGGTCATGGATTTCGCCCGACAGAATCAGCATCCGCTGCAATGCGTGATGGAGAAGAAGTGAGGTAACATGCCGGCTTTCTCCCAAGGCCTGGAAAAGGCGCTACATCAGGCGCTGACATTCGCCAACGAGCGGCATCATGAATATGCTACGCTCGAACACCTGCTGCTGGCGCTCATCGACGACACCGAGGCGGCCGCGGTGATGCGCGCCTGCAATGTCGATCTCGACGAGCTCAAGCACACCGTTCTGACCTATATCGACACCGAGCTCGACAACCTCGTCACCGGTTACGACGAGGATTCGAAACCGACCGCCGGGTTCCAGCGCGTCATCCAGCGCGCCGTCATCCATGTGCAGTCGTCCGGCCGCGAGGAGGTGTCCGGAGCCAATGTGCTCGTCGCAATCTTTGCCGAGCGCGAAAGCCATGCGGCCTATTTCCTGCAGGAACAGCAGATGACCCGCTACGACGCGGTCAACTACATCTCGCACGGCATCGCCAAGCGCCCCGGCGCTTCGGAGTCGCGCACGCCGCGCGGCGCCGACGATGAGCAGGGCGGCCAGAACGGCGCCGAGCCGCAGGAGGACGGCGGCAAGAAGAAGCCGCAGGACGCGCTGACAGCCTACTGCATCAACCTCAACAATAAGGCCAAGGCCGGCAAGATCGATCCGCTGATCGGCCGCGAAAGCGAGATCAATCGCACCATCCAGGTGCTGTGCCGCCGCTCCAAGAACAACCCGCTCTATGTCGGCGACCCCGGCGTCGGCAAGACGGCGATCGCCGAGGGCCTTGCCAAACGCATCGTCGAAGGCGACGTGCCCGAGGTGCTGCAGGACGCCACCATCTTCGCGCTCGACATGGGCACGCTGTTGGCCGGCACCCGCTATCGCGGCGACTTCGAGGAGCGCCTGAAGCAGGTCGTCAAGGAGCTCGAGGACTATCCGGGCGCGGTGCTTTTCATCGACGAGATCCATACCGTGATCGGGGCAGGGGCCACGTCCGGCGGCGCCATGGATGCCTCGAACCTGTTGAAGCCGGCGCTGTCGTCCGGCGCGATCCGCTGCATCGGCTCGACAACGTACAAGGAGTTCCGCCAGTTCTTCGAGAAGGACCGCGCGCTGGTGCGGCGCTTCCAAAAGATCGACGTCAACGAGCCGACCATCGAGGACGCCATTGAGATCATGAAGGGCCTGAAGCCCTATTTCGAGGAGTTCCACAAGGTCCGCTACACGAGCGAGGCGATCAAGGCTTCGGTGGAGTTGTCGGCCCGCTACATCAGCGACCGCAAGCTGCCGGACAAGGCGATCGACGTGATCGACGAGACCGGCGCCTCGCAGATGTTGGTGCCTGAGGCCAAGCGCAAGAAGACGATCGGCATCAAGGAAATCGAAGCGACGATCGCCACCATGGCGCGCATCCCGCCGAAGACGGTCTCGGCGGACGACGAGAAGGTGCTGCAGGGTCTCGATGTCGAGCTGAAGCGCGTCGTCTACGGTCAGGATACCGCGATCACAGCGCTGACGTCGGCGATCAAGCTGGCGCGGGCGGGCCTGCGCGAGCCGGAGAAGCCGATTGGCTCCTACCTGTTCTCAGGGCCGACCGGCGTCGGCAAGACGGAAGTGGCCAAGCAACTCGCGGCCTCGCTGGGCGTCGAGCTGATCCGCTTCGACATGTCGGAATATATGGAACGTCACACCGTCTCGCGGCTGATCGGCGCACCTCCCGGCTATGTCGGCTTCGACCAGGGTGGACTGCTGACCGACGGTGTCGACCAGCATCCCCATTGCGTGCTGTTGCTCGACGAGGTGGAGAAGGCGCATCCGGACCTGTTCAACATCCTGTTGCAGGTGATGGACCACGGCAAGCTAACCGACCACAACGGCAAGCAGATCGACTTCCGCAACGTCATCCTGATCATGACGACCAATGCGGGCGCATCGGACGCTCAGCGCGCGGCGATCGGCTTCGGCTCGACCAAGCGCGAGGGCGACGACGTCGAGGCTATCAACCGGCTGTTCACGCCCGAATTCCGCAACCGTCTCGACGCGATCATTCCGTTCGGCTCGCTGCCGATACCGGTGATCCATCAGGTGGTGCAGAAATTCGTCATGCAGCTCGAGGCTCAGCTTTCCGAGCGGGGCGTCACCTTCGACCTGTCGCCGGACGCGATCGCCTGGCTGGCCGACAAGGGCTATGACGAGCGCATGGGCGCGCGTCCGCTCGGCCGCGTCATTCAGGAGCACATCAAGAAGCCGCTGGCCGACGAGGTGCTGTTCGGCAAGCTGAAGAAGGGTGGCACGGTGCGCGTCACCGTCGAGAAGAAGGAAACCGGCGAGACCGGCCTGAAGCTCGAATCGTTGGCCGATGAAGCTCCGGTGAAGCCGAAGAAGGAAGAGCCGGAGGACGCGCCGAAGCCGAGGAAGGCGGCGGCGAAGAAGCCTGCCGCCAAGAAGGCCGTGGCGCAGAAGCCGGAGCCGAAGGGCAAGGACGGCGGCAAGCGAAGCCTGGTGCCACAGCTGCCCCGCAAGGGCTGATCGACCTGAAGCGCGTCCCGCTGAAACGGATTCAGGCGGCGCGCGCTAGGTGCTTGTTACCAAAACGGCCGCCCGTCTTTGGGCGACATGCATTGCAGTCAAAAAGCACCGGCAACGGGGCTTTTTGACTGGGAGGAACCGGCACGTGACGGCTGGCCAAATCATCCATACGGAATGGCGCGCGGCCCTCAGGAAGTCGAGCATTGCCGCCCCGGGAAATGTTTGCTGGCTGCAGAGTCAAGCAACGCCGTCCGGCGCGAAGCGTGTCAGGAAATATCCGCACGCCTTCCAGATCATGATCGACAAGAGCGCACCCGCGTAGCCGTCGATGGCATAATGCCAGCCAAGCGCGACTGAGCCGACCATTATCATGGCAGCGAATGCCCACATCAGGATACCGGCCGGCCGGGAGCGCTGCGTTGCGTACAAAGAGAAAAGCACCGCCATCGCCACGTGCATGGACGGGAAAGCGGATATGCCGATGCTGCCGACGGTCGCGCCGGTATAGCCGCTCCATAGCATGTCCTGCGTGCTAAGCGCCCAGATCGGATAGATGCGATCGGCGGCGGCGAGTGCCTGCATGAGGGGACGGAAGTCACCGCCGAGTCCCAGTCGCTCGTAAAAGCACGGCCCTGCCGACGACAGCCCCATCGCCAGGAAGAAGCCGCCAAGCGTCCATATCAGCATGAAGCTCATCAGGAACTGATGACGCAGCTTCGTATCTGTGCGCGTGATGCAGGCGGTGAAAACCGTGGCGATGAGCACGATGAACCAGAAATTGTAGGCGAGATTGAGCATCCTCAATGCAAATGGCGACTGGACGACAAACCACAGCCATTCGTCCGGGGCTCTACCGAAATGCAGGATCCGATCGGCGTGGGCCAGCGCCTTGTCCCATGCAAAAGGGGAGAGGATTGCGATGGCTCCTTTCAGAACGCCGACGGCGGATACGAAGGCGATGCTGGCGGTCAGGCCGTTGAGGCTGTTGGCCGTGCGTTCGGCGTCGCCGAAAAAGCTGCCCAGCGATTTCAGGAAGGTGCCGAGCGGTTCGGGGTCCCGTTTGACCAGCGCAAGGTGGAGAAAGATCCCAAGTGCAAAGACGCAACCGCAGATCCAGAAAGCGATCAAAAGGTACTCAATGTATTCTTTCAATATGCCGAAATCCGGCATGTTTCCGGTGCGCATGCCGATCGCTATTGCCAGAAGCAGAGCGCCGACGGCCAAGGCGTGAAGCAATCTGTGTCGTCGAAAGGCGTGTGCCAGGGCGATCAGAAAAGCCCGTCCGCCAGCCATCCTCGCAAGGGGGGTCGACGCCGCAACCGAATTGTCCATGGTTTGAAACCCAATAGCTCGCCACGCCTCAGCGTTCTACAGCGAGATGGTTCGATATTTCCTAACCAAACGATTCGAGTGCAAACGGTCGCATCCGGGCGCCGCACGCGGCCGGCCGGGGAAAAACGCGCCGGGGTTGTCGCGGCAAACCGATATAGGATCGTCAGTGCGAGGCTGTCAGTCGGCCTTCAACGGCGACGGGGCCGCGCGCTTTAGTTTCCCAGTGCCGCGCGGATCTTGCCGGCGTTCTCGGCCAGCACTTCCGGCTTTTCCATCTGCCCGGAATGAGGCTTCAGCGGCACGCCGTCGAAGCGCGGAATGACGTGGACATGGAGATGGTAGACGGTCTGCCCGGAGGCCGGCTCGTTGAATTGCATCAAGGTGACGCCGTCGGCGTTGAAGGCCTTTTTCACGGCAACCGCCACCTTCTGCACCACGGCAAACAGCGGACCGAATGTTGCCGGATCGGCGTCGAGGATATTGCGCGACGGCGCCTTCGGCACCACCAGCGTATGGCCGACCCCTTGCGGCATCACATCCATGAAGGCTACGACCGCATCGTCCTCATAGATGCGGTGCGAGGGGATTTCGCCGCGCAGGATTTTCGCAAAGATGTTGCCGGGATCGTAGGCTTCGGCCATGGCGGGCACTCCGGATTAGGTCGTCGTCCGGTGTAGCGAAGCCGCTTCCGAGCGGCAAGACGATTGAGCCGATCTGTCGGCAGCGCGGTCGGCCATCGCTGTTGCATGATCGCAGGTGTTGTCGTCTGATACGTCAATGTCAGGATGGAGCGACTGTGAAGTGGATCGTCGCCGGATGGCTGTTGTTCATTGTGTCGGCGCTGTTCTTCATCGCCGCCGCGTGGCGCGCAGGCGATCTGCTGGCGCTTGGCGGCGGCATTTTCTTCCTGGTTGCCTGCTTTTCGTTCCTCGTTCCGATCGCGGCCCGAAAGCCGCAATGACTGTGGATGGCAAGGCCCGAGCTATTCCTTGAGATCCTTGCGGAACGGGGTGTGCTCTTCGAGATACTCCCCCATCCGCTCCACCTCGCGACGCTCGCGGCGAAGGTAGTCGGCAACCGCGTTGCGCAGGCCGGGATGGGCGATGTAGTGCGCCGAATGCATGGTCACCGGCTGGTAGCCGCGCGCCAACTTGTGCTCGCCTTGCGCGCCGGCCTCCACCACCTTCAACTTGCGCTCGATCGCGAAGTCGATCGCCTGATGGTAGCAGACCTCGAAATGCAGGAAGGGGTGATCCTCGATGCAGCCCCAGTTGCGGCCGTAAAGCGCGTCGGACCCGATGAAGTTGATGGCGCCCGCAACGTGGCGGCCGTTGCGCTTGGCCATGACCAGGAGAATGTCCTCGGCCATGCGCTCGCCGATCAGCGAGAAGAACTGGCGGTTGAGATAAGGGCGGCCCCATTTCCTGCCGCCGGTATCCATGTAGAAAGCGAAGAAATCGTCCCAGGCGCGTTCGGTGATGTCCCTGCCGGTCAGCCAATCGATGCTGATGCCGTCGGCCAACGCCTCGCGACGCTCCTTTTTCATCGCCTTACGCTTGCGTGAGGCGAGCGTGGCGAGGAAGTCATCGTAGCTCGAAAAGCCTTCGTTGAAGAAATGGAACTGCTGGTCGGTCCGGTGCAGGAAACCCGCTGCTTCGAGCGTCGCAATGTCGGGCTCGGCGGCGAAAGTGACATGCGCGGAAGACACGCCGAGCTTGTCGGTCACCAATTTCAGGCCGGCGGCGAGGCCGGCCCTCACCGCGCCTTCGTCCTCGCCCCTGCTTACGAGCAGGCGAGGCCCGGTGACCGGCGTGAAAGGCACCGAGCATTGCAGCTTGGGATAATAGCGTCCACCTG
>NZ_RZSF01000316.1:0-7756 GCF_004023325.1 Mesorhizobium sp. M1A.F.Ca.ET.072.01.1.1
GATGACCGCTGGAGCGGCGGCGCCTATAGCGATCTCATCGTCGACGTGACGGCAACGGATGCCGAGCGCACGATCCTTGCCGGCGCGCCGCCGATCCATTTTGCGTCGTCGGAAGTGTCGCCGTCCTTCCCCGCCTATGTCGAGGGCGCGATCGTGGCCGGACGCATCGCCGCCGGGAAGATTTTGGCGCGGCTTCAGTCCGCCATCGCCACCAGGGCCTCTGGGTCGTAGGCGAGACGGATCGGCGCGCCGACCGGAATGTCGTCGGCGCCGAAATCATTGGTCTCGGTCACCGAGAGCGGCTTTTCCAGCCCCGGGATCTCGACGATCAGATGCGTGATCTCGCCGAAATAGTGGCGCTCGACCACCTTGCCGGCGACCTCGAACTTGGCCGTCGCATTGTCCCAGAGCACGCGCAGCCGCTCCGGCCGGATACCGAGCGTCGCCGCGCCGCCGTGGCGGACGAAGGTCTTCGGCTTGTCGGTCCTCACACGCCCGAAGCCAAGCGTGTCGACAACCAAGGACGCGCCGTTCTCCTCGGCGATCTCGGCCTTGACGAAATTCATGCCGCCGAGGAAGTCGGCGACCTGGCGGTTGACTGGGCGCTGGTAGATTTCCTTGGGCGAGGCGACCTGCGCGATACGGCCGCCGAACATCACGGCGATGCGGTCCGACATGGCCAAAGCCTCATACTGGTCGTGCGTGACCAGCACGAAGGTGATGCCTACCGCCTGCTGCAGCCGGCGCAACTCGACCTGCATCTGCTCGCGCAGCTTCTTGTCGAGAGCCGATAGCGGCTCGTCGAGCAGCAGCACCTTGGGACGCATGACCAGCGCGCGGGCAAGCGCCACGCGCTGACGCTGGCCGCCGGAGAGCTCGGTGGCGCGGCGCTTGCCAAGGCTGGTCAGCGACACCTGCGCCAGCGCCTCCTCGACGCGGCGCTTTTCCTCGCCGCTTTGTAGTTTCAGCCGCTTCAGCCCATAGGCGACGTTCTGCTCGACATTGAGGTGCGGAAAGATCGCGTAGCTCTGGAAGACCATGTTGGTCGGACGCCGGTTGGCGGGAATGCCGTCCATCGGCTGGCCGTCGACGGCGATCGAGCCGCTGGTCGGCGTATCGAAGCCGGCGATCATGCGCAAAAGCGTGGTCTTACCGCAGCCGGACGGCCCGAGCAGCGAGAAGAACTCGCCCTCCCTGATCACGAGCGATGCATTGTCCAACGCCTTGAACGCGCCGTAGCTGCGCGTGACGTCGCGGATCTCGATCATGGCGCGATCGGAAATCGTTCGCTCGGACTGGACCCGCTCAAGCATAGAGGCCTCCCTCGTTCTGGGTGCGTCTCGCCGCGCGGCGGCGCAGGATCTCGGCAACGGTCATCAGCACGAAAGACGCCGCCAACAACAAGGTGCCGAGCGCCAGCACGCCGGGGAGCTTGGCCGCGAAGCGCAGCTGTCCCCAGATGTAGATCGGCAGCGTCGCCTCGGTGCCGGTGAGGAAGAAGGCGATGATGAACTCGTCGAGCGAGATGGTGAAGCAGACCAGCAGGCTGGAGACGATCGCTGGCGCCACCATCGGCAGCGTCACACGCCGGAAGGTGCCGAAGGCGCTTTCGCCGAGATCGGCGGAGGCTTCCTCGAGGCTGCGGTCGAAGCCTTCGAAGCCGGATGTCAGCACCGTCATCGAATAGGGAATGCAGACCAGCACATGCCCAAGCACGACCGTGAACAGCGACAGGCTCAAGCCCAGTTGCAGCATCACCAGGAGCATCGAGATGGCAACGATGACCTCGGGCAGCACCAGCGGGGCCATGATCAGCCCGTTGACGGTGCGGCGGCCGGGATAGCGGTAGCGGGTGATCGAACGGGCGGCGAGAATGCCGAACACGGTCGACAGGATAGCGGCCGAGGCGCCGACAACCAAGCTGTTCCAGGTGGCGTCGATCAGTGCCGGCGTGCGCGGCAGTTCCTGGTACCAATGCAGCGTGACGCCTGAGAGCGGGAATTTCGGCGTCGCCGCGGTGTTGATCGAGAAGATCGGCAGGAAGATCACCGGCAGATAGAGGAAGAGAATGTAGAGCGCGGCGTAGCTCGACAGCCAGCTTGGCAGGTAACGTCTGATCGCCGTCATCGCGCCAGCCTCTGCAGCGCGCGGATGACCAGCACCGCGGCGCCGGCCATCAGCGAGACGATGACCATGGTTGTGACGGAGAGTGCTGCGCCGAGCGGCCAGTTCGACGCCTTGCCGAATTGCGCCTGGATGGCGTTGGCGATCATCACGCCGTCTTTGCCGCCGACCAGCTTCGGCGTGACGTAGTCGCCGACGGTCGGGATCATGACGATCAGCGCCGCCGAGATGACGCCTGGCGCCGACAGCGGCAAGGTCACGCGCAGAAAGGAGCGCAGCGGCCCGTCGCCGAGATCGGTCGCCGCTTCGACCAGGGTGCGGTCGACCTTCTCCAGCGAAACGAAGATCGGCAGGATGGCGAAGGTCGCCCAGGCGTGAGTCAGCGTGATGATGACCGCGCTGGAATTGTAGAGCAGCGCAGTCGACGGCTCGTCGATGATGCCGAGGCCCATCAGGCCGGAATTGAGCACGCCGTTGTAGCCGAGGATCACCTTCCACGACATCACGCGCAGCAGGTAGCTGGTCCAGAACGGGATGGTGATGAGGAACAGCCAGAGGCTCTTCTGGCGGCCGCCATGGAAGGAAATGAAATAGGCGATCGGATAGGCGAGCAGCACGGTGAGCAGGCTGACCGTCAGCGAGATGTAGAGCGAGCGCCAGAGCAGGTCGCGGTAGATCGGCTCGGTCAGCGCGATCCGATAATTCTCCAGCGTGAATGTGTGGTCGATGGTCAGGTAGTCCTGCGTCCAGAAGGAATGGGCTATAACAACCAGGATCGGCAGGACGAGAAGGATGAGCGCGTAAAGGAAAGTCGGGCTGATCAGCGCAATGCCCTGGACGGCTTCCGACTGCAGAAGGGGACTTCGTCTGGCTCTCGCCATGCGCAGCGGGGGCGACCCTTCCGCGGCGGCCGTCATTGCAGCGCTCCGGGCGTGATTGCAGTTGCCGGCTCGGACTGTCCCGCCATACGGCCTTCCCATTGATCGGCGCCGACTGCCTGTTCCCAATTTATGTGCCCGGAGCGATCACTCCAGACTTGCCGGCTTTCTTTCATCATGAGCGCATCCGCCGATTGAAATCAAGCGCTATTTCTGCAATATTGATTGAATGGACATTCAAAATGAAGTGACGAAAAGCCGAATTTCCATGGCTTTCCGCTTCGTTTCATGTCTCTGGAAATCACCGCAACGGACCATGCGAGGCTAAGATGGCGGCTGCACGAGAGATCAAGGCGAGGGAAGTTGTCGAGCCCGGGGACGACGATGCGGTCGAGCTGGCCAAGCGCCATCTGGTCCAGCCCTGGCCCTATGCCGGTTCGGTCGGCGCCGAGGCACGGGCGCTGATCGGCGAGGGCGAGGACATCTACATCACCGACGCATCCGGCAAGCGGCTGATCGACGGTCCGGCCGGCATGTGGTGCATCAATGTCGGGCATCGCCGGGAGGAACTGGCAAGGGTGATGTACGACCAGGCGATGGCGCTGTCCTACAACACGCCTTGGTATACGATGAATGCGCCCTCAGCCGAGCTTGCGAGACGCATCGCCGATGCCGCTCCCGGCGATCTCAGTCACACCTTCTTCACCACCGGCGGCTCGTCGGCGGTGGAGACGGCGCTGCGCTTCATGCAGTTCTACAACAATGTGCGCGGCAGGCCGGAGAAGAAGCTGATCATCAGCCGCGGCGGCGCCTATCACGGCTCGACCTACCTGTCGGCCTCGCTCAACGGCCGCCCGCGCGACCGGCACTGGATGGATGGTGCCGACGAGCTGGTAATCAAGCTCTCCTCGCCCGATCCGTTCCGACGGCCGAAGGAGATGAGCATCGACGCCTTCACCGATTTCCTCGTCGACCAGTTCCGCGACACGGTCGCGCGCGTCGGCGCCGGTCGCATCGGCGCCTTTGTCGGCGAGCCGGTGCAAGCTTCGGGCGGCGTCGTCGTGCCGCCGGACGGATACCTGAAGCGCATCCGTGAGATCTGCCGCGAGAACGAGATACTCTATGTCTCGGACGAGGTGGTGACCGGCTTCGGACGGCTCGGCCATCTTTTTGCCTCGGGCGACGTGTTCGGCCTCGATCCGGACATGATCACCTTCGCCAAGGGGGTGACCTCGGGCTATTTCCCGCTTGGCGGCGTGATCATCTCCGAGCGGCTGCTGGAGGAACTGCGCCGCTCCAACCATCCCGATGCCCTGTTTGGCCATGGCCTCACCTACACCAGCCATCCGATCGGCTGCGCCGTCGCGCTGAAGAACCTCGATCTTTTGGAAGAGGGCGTGCTTCAGCATGCGCGCGAGATCGCGCCCTATTTCCAGGCGCGACTGAAGACACTCGAGGAACTGCCGCTGGTCGGCGAGGTACGCGGCGCCGGCCTGATGGCTTGCGTCGAATGCGTCGCCGACCGCGAGAGCAAGGATCCGCTGCAGCTCGACAAGGATGTGGGAAAACGTATCGACGCGCATTGCCATGAGCTCGGTCTCTTGGTGCGGCCGCTAATCAACATGTGCGTGATGTCGCCGCCGCTCATCATCAGCCGCGAGCAGATCGACGACATGGTCGCGATCCTGCGCGAAGGCATCTCGCGCACGATGGATGATCTGAGGAAGGAAGGCGTCTGGCGGGGGTGAGGGCCTTTCCCTCCCCGTTCCGCAGGGAGAAGGTGCCGAAGGGCGGAGAGGGGCGCCGAGGTCGACGATCAACCGGACCTGCAGCACTTCATCTGTTGGAGGTAAACCCCGCAGGCCGGCGGTGCCCCTCACCTGCCTGCTGTCCAACCCATAGATGGGTAACACTTTGAACCGGATACATAGGTAACAGTTCTTCCCCGTGGAACGGGGAGAGGAACGCTCTCACCCCTTCGACCGCAGCGTGTCGTTCAATCCCCACATGTCCTTTTCCTCCGGTGCGGTCTCCAAGTTCAGTACTGGCACCTGCCTGCGCAGATGGTCATGGTGGGTGCGCACGCCATATTCGAGGTCGGAGAGGTAGAAGCCCCCGAACGCCTCGGAGAGCATGGATTCGTTCGACCAGACAGAGAGCTGGACATCCTCGTTCATGGTGTCGCGGTCGATGCGGTAGGCAAGGTAGCGCGCCGCCGCCTGCTCCCGCGTCTCGTCCTTGTAGCGGTAGATCGCGCCGCGCAGCAGCGTCTCGCCGGTGGACAGCGGGAACTCCTGATAGAACTGCACCGATTCCGGCATGATCGACAGCGCGTTGTTGGGGAAGATGCCGTAATAGATCCAGGCTTTGCGCAGATACTCGGGCAGGTGCGTCGGCTCGGGCGCTATTTTGATGTACTGGTTGACGCTCCAGCGCCGCCCGGCATGCGGGTTGTAGGTGGCGAAGGACCGCGACACGCCGTTGACGAAGGGTTCGTCGAAATAGGTCGCGCCGTAGAGGTCCTGCAGCGCCGGATGCGCCATGGCGACGTGATAGCCCTCATTGTCGACGTCGCGCACCGATTTCCAGTTGACCGGTGATTTCTGGGTCCAGATGCCCAAGCACGGCACCATGTCGGCAACATTGTAATGGGCGATCTCCGCCTCGATCGGCTTCAAGAGTTCAGCCACGGAAGGCTGCGGGCCACCGTTGCGGAAGCGGATGAAGATGAAGCCCATCCAGACTTCGAGATCGAGCGGCATCAGCCCGAACTCGGTCTTGTCGAGTTCCGGGAAGGAGCGCGGACGGGCAGCCCCCCGCAGCGTGCCGTCGAGATTGTAGACCCAGCCGTGGAACGGGCAGATCAGCGCGTTCTTGCAGGTGCCCTGGCTGTCGGCGACGACGCGGCTGCCCCGATGACGGCACATGTTGTTGAAGGCACGCACGACGCCGTCCTTGCCGCGCACGATCAGCGCCCGCTCGCCGATGACGGCCATCGTCAGATAGTCGCCCGGATTTGGCACGTCGGAGACATGGCCGGCGATCTGCCAGTGATTGCGGAAGACGTATTCCTTCTCAAGCTCGAGAAGGGCGTTGGAGTGGTAACTCCACCCCGGCAAACCCCGCCGGTCCCAATCGTTGGGGATCGCCACGTCGCGCAGGTGCGGGTTCATAAGAATGCTCTCGTTTTGTTGAATGCTCATTCAATAAAAGCATATTTTCCATTAAAATGCAATGGCTTGTGAAAGTATGGAAATATCATGGCGACCGGCTTGCAGTCATCCGAGCCGAGAAAATCGCGGAAAATCCGAGCCTTAACCAGGAGTGCAAAACGGCGGTTCCAGCTTCGGATCCGCAGTTTGTGAGGGCACCGTTTCGACGCGCTTCGCGCATCGGACGATCGCAACAGCCATGCCAATTCTGCGCCTGTGTGAGGTCGCTTACAGTCCGCCGCATCCGACAGGAGCAAAAGGAACAGAAGCGATCCCCGTTCAGTCCTGTTACATGGGCCATCGCGCCCTATCATTCGGCTGTTACGTGGTGCGGTTAAGTTCGTTTCAAGGAAAAAAGAAAGATAACGAAGGGAACAGCCGATGTTTGCCAAAGTCCGGATCGCCGATGCCAGCCGCCGCTCTTATGGTCCCGAGCGCAATGATCGCCGTCCGAAGCTGGCGTTGCGCCAGCGCGCCAGCGACCATCCGATGACGATGTTCATGCTGCTGGGCGTTGCCGCCTTCGCTAGCATGGTGCTTGCGCCAGCCGCGGGTCCCGCTTTCGCCTCGATCAATCCTCCGGCCAATGTCGTGGAGGGCGCGCCGACGACGCTCAAAACCGCGCGCCTGCCGCAGTCGCAAGTCGAATTCGCCTGCAAAGGGCAGAGCTGGGGCGCCGAGAACGCCGAATGCCTGCGTGCCATTGCCGAGCAGTCCGGTCAGCACCGGGCCCGAGCTGTGCGTATGATCGCCAATGCCGCGCCGCTGACCGACACCCCGAATGTGTTTTAGGCTCCCCTGAGCGCACCCTCCGCGCTCCAGTCAGGCTCCCGCCGCAAAGTCGGTCGGGAGCCTCTTTTTCGAATCCGACGATATCCAGGTGAAGCCGCAGAGGGAGCAATTTCAGATGTCGGCGCCGTTGTCGGCCGCCGCGACATCGGCAACGGTCGCAAGGATGCCGCGGACGTCGAGCGTCGAGAAGGGCTTCTCCAGGATCTGCGGCCGCTGCTGCGGCGGCAGTGCCTCAATCTCGGCCTTGGCGCCGATGAGGTCGCCGGTGACCAGCACGAAACGCTGCGCCAGCCCCGGCCGTTCGGCCAGCAATTCACGGTAGATCGAGATGCCGCTGGTGCCCGGCATGCGCAGGTCGGAAAACACGATATCCGGCGGCATGTGCCCGCTCAGAACCTCGCCGGCGGACGTCCAGCTTGGCACGAGACGCGACTTGAGCCCCATGAGCTCCAATATGTCGGACAGCGAACCGGCGACGTCGGGCTCGTCGTCGATGATCAGCGCATGGCGCAGCCCGCTCGACCGCGCCGGACCCTCGCCGGCCTTTGCCGCATTGCCGACAATCGCCGGCAACTGGACGACGAAGCGTGCGCCGTGCGGCTGCACCTCTTCGAACCAGATGTTGCCGTTGTGACGCTCGACGATCGATTTCGAGATCGACAGGCCGATGCCGGTACCGACGCCGACCGGCTTGGTGGTGAAGTAGGATTCGAAGATGCGTGAGCGGATCGCATCGGGAATGCCGGGTCC
>NZ_RZSF01000317.1:0-7722 GCF_004023325.1 Mesorhizobium sp. M1A.F.Ca.ET.072.01.1.1
GTCCAGACGCCCGGGCGGCGCCTGTCGGCCGACGTCGTCGTGCTTGCCATGACCCATCCCTTGCCGGATGTCCCGGCCGCCCTGACGCCGATCGACGATGCCGCCGGCTTCATCGCCGATCCCTATGCCGCCGGCGCGCTCGCCGCGATCGATCCCCACGCATCCGTGCTGATCGTCGGTTCGGGACTGACTTCGGCCGACACGGTGGCGGAGCTCGACCGCCGCGGCCATCGCGGCCGCATCCTGGCGGTGTCTCGCCACGGACTTCGCTCCCGCGGGCATCCCGATGTTCGCGGCGCGCCTTTCGGCGATTTCGTTTCGACACCGGCGAGCACCGCGCTCGGCCTGCTCGAAAACATCCGCTCGACTCTGGCGGCGGCAAACGCCGCCGGAGTCAACTGGCAGTCGGTCTTCGATCAGCTGCGCCTGCAGGGACCGGTGATCTGGTCCGCTCTCGATAAAAACCAGCGCACAGGGCTGGTGCGGCGGCTGCGCGCGTTCTGGGACGTGCATCGTTTCCGAATCGCGCCGCAGGTCGAGGCGGTGCTCGATCGTCGTCGCGCCGGAGGAACGTACGATAATATTGCCGCCGGCCTCGTGGCCTCGAATGACGATGGGAACCATCTGGCCGTAGCTCTGCGCCGACGTGGCCAGAGGCAGCTCGAGACGATGCATTTCGATGCGGTGATCAACACAACGGGTCCAGCGCATGGCAAGACGCTGCGGACCAATCCGGCGCTGCGCTCGCTTGGCGATGCCGGCCTGATCCGGATCGATGGCCATGGGCTAGGTATTGCAACCGGACTCGACAGCCGCGCTGTCGGCTGGAACGGCGAGCCCGTGCCTGGCCTTTTCGTTGCCGGGCCATTAGCACGCGGCACCTTCGGCGAGCTGATGGGCCTGCCGGAAGTGGCGCGTCACGCACAGGCCGTCGCCTCGGAGGTCGAAAGCCGGCATGGCACCCTGCCGACCATCGCGGCAACGCGCTGAAAATCCACGGCGGGTGCGGGCAGGCGAATTGGTATATCCGTGCGGCCGCGGCCGCGAAAACGGAAAGTCCTACTTTGTATATATACTCAATAGACTAATAATTGTCCGCACGTTCGGCCACCGCCGGACCAATCATTGGGACAGGCCAAGCCGGGAGATTTTCATGCCACAGAACGATCGCGACGCAGTCAAATTCGCCTATTGGGTGCCGAACGTCTCCGGCGGGCTGGTCATCTCGAATATCGAGCAGAGGACCAACCACTCGGCGGAGTACAACCGCAAGCTGGCGCAGATCGCCGAGCAGGCCGGCTTCGACTATGCGTTGAGCCAAATCCGCTTCACCGCCGGCTACGGCGCCGACGAGCAGCATGAATCGGTATCGTTCAGCCATGACCTGCTCGCCGCCACCAAAACGCTGAAGGTGATCGCTGCGATCCTACCCGGACCGTGGAACCCGGCGCTGGCCGCCAAGCAGCTCGCCACCATCAGCTACCTCACAGAGGGCCGCGTCGCCATCAACCTCGTCTCCGGCTGGTTCCGCGGGGAATTCCACGCCATCGGCGAGCACTGGCTCGATCATGACGAGCGTTATCGCCGATCGGAAGAATTCATCCGCGCGTTGCGCGGGATCTGGACCGAGGACAGCTTCACCTTCCGCGGCGACTTCTATCGCTTCAACCAGTATTCGCTGAAGCCGAAGCCGCCGCAGCCGCTGCCCGAAATCTTCCAGGGCGGTTCGTCGCGCGCGGCGCGCGACATGGCTTCGCGTGTGTCCGACTGGTACTTCACCAACGGCAACACCCCGGCCGAAATCGCCAAGCAGGTGGACGACATCCAGGCAAAGGCCAAAGCTAACAATCACTCGGTCAAGGTCGGCGTCAACGCTTTCGCCATCGTGCGCGAGACCGAGGAAGAGGCCAAGGCAGTGCTTGCCGAGATCATCGCCAAGGCCAACCCGGAAGCGGTCAATGCCTTCGGCCACGAGGTTAAGAATGCCGGCAAGGCTTCGCCGGAAGGCGAGGGCAACTGGGCAAAATCGTCCTTCGACGATTTGGTTCAGTACAATGACGGCTTCCGCTCGAACCTGATCGGCACGCCGCTGCAGGTCGCCCAGCGCATCGTTGATCTGAAGCGCGCGGGCGCCGATCTCATCCTGCTCGGCTTCCTGCACTTCCAGGAAGAGGTCGAGTATTTCGGCAAGCATGTCATCCCGCTCGTGCGCGAGCTGGAAAACGCGGAAGCCGCGGCGGCGCTCGCCGCCGAATAGCACGCCAGCCGCCGGCCGGAGATCGTCCGGCCAGCCCATGATCATGAACCGCGCGCCCGATCGGGCGCGCGACCGGGATGCTGTGTGCCTTCACTACAGTTGGGGACGGTGGAATGCCGATATCGAACCATGCCTTCGGGGCGATCGAGGCTTCGGTCTATGCGCCGGAGATCTTCGCGCAAGGGCTTCCGGCCGCTCAGCGGCTGGCTCACGGCGACAGGCCTCGACAGCCTGCGGCGGAAGATGCCGCGCCGCTTCTTGCCCTCGAGGGCATAGGGCTGTCTTTCGGTGGCGTGGTGGCGCTCGCGGATGTGGATCTGTCGGTCCGACCCGGTGAGATCCGCGCCATCATCGGCCCGAACGGCGCTGGCAAGAGCTCGCTGATCAATGTCATCAGCGGCGTCTACCGGGCTGATCGCGGCGATGTCCGGCTCGACGGCGCGCGCTATGCGCAGGTCCCGACGCAACGGCTGGCGCGTCTCGGCGTCGCCCGCACCTTTCAGAACCTCGCTCTGTTCAAGGGGCTCAGCGTCCTCGACAATGTCGCGTCCGGCCTTGCCTACAGGACAAGATCCAACTTCGCCGGACAGATACTCGGCGTCGGCCGCAGCCGCCGTGAGCAGCAGGAGCAGCGCGGGCGCGCCGACCAGGTTCTCGAATTCCTTCACTTGACCGACGTCCGCGACCGGCTGGCCGGCACGCTACCCTATGGTCTGCAGAAGCGTGCCGAGCTTGCCCGGGCGTTCATCGCCGAACCGCGGCTGCTTTTGCTCGACGAGCCCATGGCCGGCATGACGGCAGGCGAGAAGAGCGAGATGGCAGCCTATGTGCGCGCGGCGCGCGACCGCTTCGCCACCACCGTCGTGCTGATCGAGCACGATGTCGGCGTCGTCATGGGCCTATCGGACCGCGTCGCCGTGCTCGACTACGGGCGCAAGATCGCCGACGGCACGCCGGATGAGGTCAGGAACGATCAGCGCGTCATCGACGCCTATCTCGGCGTCGCCTCCGACAATGAGGAAGGGGCAGGCATATGATCGGCGACTTCGACTACCAGTTCTTCCTCGAAGTGCTGACCGGCGGGCTGCTGTCGGGCGTCATGTACTCGCTGGTCGCGATCGGCTTCGTGCTGATCTACAAGACGTCCGGCGTGCTCAATTTCGCGCAAGGCGCGCTGCTTCTGTTTGCGGCGCTGACCTTCGTCAGCCTCGTCGAGCGCGGCGTCCCGTTCGCGCTGGCCTTAGCCGTCACCTTCGCCATCATGGTGGCGCTCGGCATCGGCATCGAGCGCACGGTGCTGAGGCCGCTCACCAACAAGCCGCCGATCACGCTGTTCATGGCGGCGCTCGGCCTCTCCTACATCATCGAGGGCGCGGCCCAGCTCATTTGGGGCACGCAGGTGCATGGCCTCGACCTCGGCATCGAGGATGTGCCACTGGAAGTCGGCGGCGTGCTGATCAGCCAGTTCGACATCTTCGCCGCCGCGGTGGCGGCGGCCATGGTGCTGCTGCTCTCGCTGTTTTTCCGCTACACCCGCATCGGCCTCAGCTTCCGCGCCGTCGCCGACGACCAGTTCGCCGCACTTGCCGTTGGGCTGAGACTGCCGCTGATCTGGGCAAGCGTGTGGGCGGCGGCTGGGCTTGTCGCGCTGGTGGCCGGGTTGCTCTGGGGCGCGCGCCTAGGTGTTCAGTTCTCGCTGTCCCTGGTGGTGCTGAAGGCACTTCCCGTGCTGGTGCTCGGCGGTTTCGATTCCATTCTTGGCGCCATCGTCGGGGGACTCTTGATCGGCGCCAGCGAGAAGCTCACCGAGGTCTATGTCGGCGACTATTTCGGCGGCGGCATCGAGAGCTGGTTCGCCTATGTCGTCGCGCTGGTCTTCCTGCTCATCCGCCCCTCCGGCCTGTTCGGCCAGAGGCTTGTCGAAAGGGTCTGAGCCATGAGCGCGATCGCAACCGAATTGTCTCCCGCCGAATTGCCCAAGGGCGCAAATCTGCCGAAATGGCTGGCGCCGCTGCCGGTCATCGCCTTCGCCTACACGGTCGTGCCTCTCATCGGCGGCAGCTACCTGTTCGAGGCGATCCTGCTGCCCTTCCTGGCGCTCAGCCTGGCCGGCGTCGGGCTGAACATCCTGACCGGTTATGCGGGGCAGGTGTCGCTCGGCAGTGCGGCCTTCATGGCGGCAGGCGCCTTCGCCGCCTATAATTTCAACCTGCGCATCGAAGGCCTGCCGCTTGTCGCCAGCATCGTCCTCGCCGGCCTGGTGGCCGCCGCGATCGGCATCGTCTTCGGCCTGCCGAGCCTGCGGCTGCGCGGCTTCTACCTCGCGGTGTCGACGCTTGCCGCGCAGTTTTTCGTGCAGTGGGCGCTGACCAAGTTCTCCTGGTTCTCCAACGAGTCGGCATCGGGCGTCATCGATGCGCCGAAGCTGTCGATCGCCGGTCTCGAGTTCGACGGCGCGACCGGCCGCTACCTGTTCGCGCTCACCGTCGTCGTCATCCTCACCTTTCTCTCCCACCGGCTGGTCTGGTCGCAGACCGGGCGCAACTTCATCGCCATCCGCGACAACGAGACGGCAGCGCGCATCATCGGCATTCCGGTGCTGAGGACAAAGCTGCTCGCCTTCGCCATCTCGTCCTTCATCATCGGCGTTGCCGGAGTCATCTGGGCGTTCGCCTATCTCAGGACCGTCGAACCGGCCGGCTTCGACCTCGACCGCTCGTTCCAGATCCTGTTCATCATCATCATCGGCGGTCTGGCTTCGATACGCGGCGCCTTTCTCGGCGCGGCCCTGATCGTCGTCTTCCCGCTGGCGCTGTCGCGCCTCGGCGGTTTCCTGCTCGGCGATCTCTTCGATTCGGGCGTGCTCGACATGAGCCAGCGCATTGTGCTCGGCGCGCTCATCATCCTCTTCCTGATCCTTGAACCGGACGGCCTGGTGGCCCTTTGGGACAGGATTCGAAGACGGCTCTCACTCGCCTGGCAATCGAGCTGAGCCGGTTTCGGGGCAATACGCTCCCAATCAATCAAACATCGGAAAATAACCAGGGCGATCAAAGCCCATACGGAGTACCTCAACCATGACGTTCCTCAGCACAGTCAAGGCGGTCGCGCTGTCGGCGGCGCTGGCCGTGTCGGTGGCCCTGCCGG
This sequence comes from Mesorhizobium sp. M1A.F.Ca.ET.072.01.1.1, assembly GCF_004023325.1. Lineage (NCBI taxonomy): Bacteria > Pseudomonadati > Pseudomonadota > Alphaproteobacteria > Hyphomicrobiales > Phyllobacteriaceae > Mesorhizobium > Mesorhizobium sp. M1A.F.Ca.ET.072.01.1.1. The sequence continues at coordinate 5,405 of NZ_RZSF01000317.1, forward strand.
CCGCCCACGCCGACGAGCAGTATTTCCCGCTGCAGAGCTATCGGGTCGGGCCCTATGCAGCCGGCGGCACCGGTTTCTTCGGCGGCTTCATCGACTATCTCAACCTCATCAACACTCGAGATGGCGGCGTCAACGGCGTCAAGCTGACCTGGGACGAGTGCGAGACCCAGTACGAAGTCGAGCGCGGCGTCGAATGCTACGAGCGGCAGAAGAGCCATGCAGGTGCGGCCGCCTGGAACCCGCTTTCGGTCGGTATCGCCTACGCCATGATCGACCGCATCACGGCAGACAAGGTGCCGCTGATCACGGTCAATCACGGTCGCACCGATTCCACTGACGGGCGGGTGTTTCCCTACGTGTTCCCGCTACTGCTCAATCCCTACAGCGAGACGTCCGGCATCGTGAACTACATTGCCGCCAAGGAAGGCGGCATCGACAAGCTGAAGGGCAAGAAGATCGTCGTGCTCTATCACGGCTCGCCCTACGGCAAGGAGACGATCCCGATCTATGAGCTGCTGGCGCAGAAATACGGCTTCGCCGTGCAGCAGATCGAGGTGCCGCATCCGGGCAACGAGCAGCAGTCGCAATGGCTGACGATTCGCCGCGCCAAGCCGGACTTCGTCGTCCTGCGCGGGTGGGGCGTGATGAACCCGGTGGCGCTGAAGACGGCGGTGAAGGTCGGCTATCCGGTCGACCATATCATCGGCAACGTCTGGTCGAACTCGGAAGAGGACGTCATCCCGGCCGGCGATGCGGCCAAGGGCTACACCGCGATCACCACGCAGGCTTCCGGCAACAGCTACCCGGTGGTGCAGGAAATCGTGAAGACGGTTTATGACGCCGGCAAGGGCAACCTCGAGGACAAATCGCGGATCGGCTCGGTCTACCATAACCTCGGCATCGTCAACGGCATCCTCAACGTCGAGGCCATCCGCATCGCGCAGGAGAAGTTCGGCCATCGCACGTTGACCGGTGACGAGGTTCGCTGGGGCTTCGAGCACCTCAAGCTCGATCCGGCGAAGGTCGAGGCGCTCGGCGCCAAGGATCTGTTCCACTCCATCAACGTCAGCTGGGACAACCACGAAGGCGAAGGTTACGTGACCTTCCAGCAATGGGACGGCAAGAAGTGGAACGTCGTCTCCGACTGGATCGCCCCCGACTGGGCGCTGCTGCGGCCGATCATCGAAAAGTCGGCCGAGGCTTACGCGGCCGAGAAGGGCATCAAGCTGCGCACCGCCGCCGATGCCGACGCGGTAGCCGCCACCAACTGATCCAACGGACCGGGCGCCGGACTATTCTGCGACGCCCGGTCATCCAATTCGCAGACATCAGGGAAGCGCGCGATGCCGGGCAATGACGTCATCCTCGCCGTGGACAATATCCACGCCACCTACAATCACGCCATCACGGCGTTGCATGGCGTCAGCTTCGAGATCAGGCAAGGCGAGATGCTGGCGCTGCTCGGCGCCAACGGCGCCGGCAAGACCACCACGCTGAAAGCCGTCTCCAACCTGCTGCCGGCCGAGCGTGGCCAGGTCAATTCAGGCACCATCCGCTACGATGGCGCCGACGTCTCGCGGCGACAGCCGGGCGACCTGGTGCGCGCCGGGCTTGTCCAGGTGCTGGAAGGCCGCCACTGCTTCAAGAGCCTCAGCGTCGAGGAGAACCTGGTTTCGGGTGGCATCGGCCGCAGCGGCAGCCGCGCCGAGATCAACCGGGATCTGGAACGGATCTACGCCTATTTCCCCCGCCTGCGGGAAAAGCGCCGGACCTTGTCGGGCCTGACCTCGGGCGGCGAACAGCAGATGACGGCGATCGGCCGGGCGCTGATGTCGCGACCGCGCCTGCTCGTCCTCGACGAACCGTCGATGGGGCTTGCCCCACTCATCGTCCAGGACATCTTCCAAACGCTTAGGAAGCTCAACCGCGAGACCGGCCTGTCGATCCTGGTCGCCGAACAGAATTCGGCGGTCGCGCTCGGCTATGCCGATCATGCCACGGTGCTCGAGAACGGGGTCTCGGTTTTCTCCGGCGCCGCCGCCAGCCTGCGCCAGCGCGAGGATGTGCGCGCCTTCTATCTCGGACAACAGCCTTCGCCGGCTGCCCAACCAACCCATCTCCACGCCGTCGTGTGAACCGAAATCCCAAGGAGCCAAGAAATGACCGTCTCCAACGTCAAGACCGACAGGGCTGCTGCCGCCGTGCCGCCGGTCGCCAGACCCGCCGAGCCCGCGCACATCATCAAAGACGACGCCGAGGCGATCGCGGTCGCCCAGAGGCTCGCCGCCGAATTCGTCAAGGACTCCTCCCGGCGCGAC
>NZ_RZSF01000318.1:0-7671 GCF_004023325.1 Mesorhizobium sp. M1A.F.Ca.ET.072.01.1.1
CGATACGGATGTCGCGGCGCTCGCCTTCGATGCAGGCGGCGCCTGCCAAGATGGCGCCGATCGGGGCAGGCACGGTGACGTATGGCGCCTCGATCCAGCCCTGGCGGGAACCCGCCATGCCGCAGATGATGACGGGCAGGGACTCCGGCGCGCCCATGGCGGCGAGATGGCCCTCCAGCACCGTCGCAAAACCCTTTTCGCGCGCAGTGATCAGGCCGTCGTCGCCGCGCCGCTCGGCGAGCAGCTGACCCGCGCCGTCAAGCAGCCAGGCCCTGAGCCTGGTCGTGCCCCAGTCGAGGGCGGCGACCGCAGGCGCGCCGCTCACAGCACGCCTCCGTCGACGATCAGCATTTGCGCCGTCAGCATGCGCGAGGCGTCCGACGCCAGGAACAGCACCGTGCCGACAATGTCGTCGGGCTGCATGGGCTCCTTGATGCATTGCTTGGCGACATGGGCGGCAAGCGCCTCCTCGGTGACCCAAAGCTCGCGCTGGCGTTCGGTGATCACCCAGCCGGGCGCAACCGCGTTGACGCGGATGCCGTCGGCGCCGAGCTTGCCGGCAAGGCCTTTGGTGAGACCGAGGATACCGGCCTTGGCGGCGGTGTAAGCCGGCAGATCGGGATGGTTGATGAGATAGGACGTGGAGCTGAAATTGATGATCGAGCCGCCGCCGGCGCGCTTCATGCCCGGCGCCACCGCCTGGGCGGTGAAGAAATGCGGCCGCAGGTTGATGGCCAGGTTGTTGTCCCAGAACTCGACCGTGACATCCTTCACCTCATGGCGATCGTCGAGCGCGGCGTTGTTGACCAGCGCCGTGACATCGCCATGCGCTTTCGCCGCCTCCGCTGCCGCGGCGCGCAGCGCCTCGACGTCGCGCAGATCGGTCTTGAGATAGAGCGGACGCTGGCCAAGCTCCTTTTCCAGACGGTCGGCCAGCGCCGTGCTGGGCTTGTCGGCGATGTCGATGAAGGCGACCTTGGCGCCTTGCCGCATGAAGCCCTCGGTCAGCGCCGCGCCGATGCCGGAACCGCCGCCGGTGATCAACACCGAGGCGCCGTCGAGGTCGGCGAAACGCGCCGATGGCATCATAATTTCTGTCTCCCTTTGGCCGGCGCGCATCCTAGCCATGCCGGCCTCGGGAGCAAGGGTGAAAAGGCGATTTCGGCGGCAATATGTCTGACAAAATAGCAGCCGCGCTTCCGCGAGGCGCGGACGGGTGGGCTTGGATCGCGGGTTGGCTTGATCAGATCGCCTTGGCGCGCAGCGCGCCGCGATAGGAATCGCGCAGATAGCCAAGCGTGGCGTCGGCATCGACAGGCTTGCCGAACAGGTACCCTTGGCCACCCGCGCAGCCGAACTGGACGAGGCGGTCGGCCTGCGCTTCCTCCTCGATGCCTTCGGCCACAACGTCCATGCCGAGTCCTTCGCACATGGCGAGAATGGCACGGATGATGTGTTCCGAGGGGCGGTCGTCGAGGATCGAGGAAACGAAGGCGCGATCGATCTTCAGCTTGTCGAAATGGAATTCGCGCAGGCGCCCGAGCGAGGACTGGCCGGTGCCGAAATCGTCGAGCGAGACGCGGATGCCGACGCGGCGCAGATCCTCGACGATCTTCTCGGCCGAAGCCGGGTCGGTCATCAGGCCGGTTTCGGTGATCTCGATCTCCAGCCGGCGCGGATCGAAGCCGGTGCGGTCGAGGATCGCCAGGATATGCAGGCCGGTGTTCTGGTCGACAAGCTGCGAGGGCGACAGGTTGAAGGACAAAAACAGGTCCTTCGGCCAGTTGCGCGCCGCCTCGGTCGCCTTGCGCAGCACCAGCTGCGACAGTGGGCCGATGATGCCGCGCTCCTCGGCGATGGGAATGAACACGCTCGGCGGCACCATGCCGAGATCGCGGTCGGTCCAGCGAGCCAGCGTCTCGAAGCCGATGGTGCGGCGACTGGTGAGGTCGACGATCGGCTGGAAATGCGGCTCGACCTCGCCGGCCGAGACGGCGCGGCGCAGTGCCTGCTCGATGCGGGTGACGCGCTTGGCGGCCTCCTCCATCTCGCGTGTGTAGACGACGACGCGGCCGCGGCCCGAGCGCTTGGCGTGGTAGAGCGCGGTCTCGGCCTTGTTGATCAGGATCTCTGTGGTCTCGTCGCCGGAATAAAACAGCGAGCAGCCGACCGAAGCCGACAATCTGGCGGTGCGCTCGCCGACATCATAGGGCGCCGACAGGATCTCGATCAGCATGCGCGATTTTTCGGCGGCCTGCTCCTCGCTGAACACCATCGGGTAGAGGAAGGCGAACTCGTCGGCGCCGATGCGACAGACGGTCGAATAGCCATCCATCGAGGCACGCAAGCGCATAGCCACCTGGATCAGGATGTCGTCGCCGGCCTTGTGGCCGAACAGGTCGTTGATGGGTTTGAAGCCATCGAGATCGAGAATGCCGACGGTGAAGGGCGCGGGATCGTCGGCGCGGTCGCTGATCAGGCGATCGACCTTGTCGTAAAAGCGACGATGGTTGCCAAGTCCGGTCAGCGGATCGGTGAAGGCCAGATCCGCGTTTTCCCTGCCTGGCTGCCCGGTGCCAAACGTCGTTTGCATCATGTTCCTGTTCTGACGGGGGAATTTGTGACCAGACTGGCAGCAAAGCGTTTAGGAAAGGTATCGGAAAATCGATTTTCTGAAGATGCGGAAAAGGGTCTTGGCGCCACGCCTGGCGGTCCAGGGTCTTTGGCGGTGGAGGCTTAAACCGGGCATTAACAGCTTCAATAAATAGTAAAGCGGCCCGGAGACGCCGGCTTGGCGCGGCTGGTCGGCTGGGCTCGGGCACCGGAGACAGGCATGCCGCACGAGGTCCGCAACGAGCCGGCGATCGCCGTGCTCCTGCCCTGCTACAATGAGGAGCTGACGATCGGTGAGGTCGTGCGGCGCTTCCGCGAGACGCTGCCCTCCGCGAGGATCTATGTCTACGACAACAATTCGAAGGACCTGACCGCGCTCAGGGCCCGCGCGGCCGGCGCGGTCGTCGTGCGCGAACCGCGCCAGGGCAAGGGCAATGTCGTGCGCCGCATGTTCGCCGACATCGACGCCGACATCTATGTGATGGCGGACGGCGACTGCACCTACGCGCCGGAAGATGCGCCGCAGCTGATCAACACGCTTTTGACCGAGCGCTCGGACATGGTGGTGGGCACCCGGCGCGGCGTCACCGACGACGCCGGCCGCTCCGGCCACGCCTTCGGCAACCGCATCTTCAACCGGCTCTACAAGGGCCTGTTCGGCGCCGATTTCACCGATATCTTTTCCGGCTACCGGGTCTTTTCGCGGCGCTTCGTCAAGAGCTTCCCGGCGGTTTCCGGCGGCTTCGAGATCGAGACCGAGATGTCGGTCCATGCCTCGCAGCTCAAGCTGCCGGTGAACGAGATGGCGCTCGACTACGGCCGCCGCCCGGAAGGCTCATCGTCGAAGCTGTCGACTTTCCGCGACGGCGCCAGGATCCTATGGATGTTCGCCATGCTGGTGAAGGAGACGCAGCCGCTGCGTTTCTTCGGCACGTTTGCCCTGTTCTTCCTGGCGGCCAGCATCGGGCTGATGATCCCGGTGCTGATCGAGTTCGCCGAGACAGGACTTGTTCCGCGCATGCCGACCTGGGTGCTGTCCGTTGGCCTGCTCCTCTTGTCCATGCTGGCGATGGTCACCGGGCTGATCCTCGATTCGGTGTCGCGCGGCCGGGCCGAACAGAAGCGCATCTTCTATCTTTCCATCCCTGCCGGCCGCATCGAGCGACGCGCGGGCTTCAACGGCGAGGCCTCCCGGAAGAGGGAGCCGGGCAAGCCCTCGCGAGCCGCGTGATGGTCCGGCTTGGCCGCTTCGTGCTTGCCGGCGGCATCGGCTTCGTTGCCGATGCGGCCGCGCTCTGGCTGCTGCTTTCCGTCACGCCGCTCGGGCCGCTGGCCGCGCGCGTGCTGTCGATCGGCTTCGCGCTCACCGTCACCTGGCAGATCAACCGGCATCTGACCTTTGCGCCGTCGAGCCGAGGCATCGCGCAGGAGGGCGCGCGCTACGGCGGCGTCGGCGTCGCCACCAGCATCGTCAATTATCTCATCTATTGTGCCCTTCTGTTCGCGCTGCCCTCCCTGGCGCCGCTGGCAGCGCTGACGGTCGCCTCGCTGGTCGCGATGGCGCTGTCCTTCGTCGGCTATTCCCGGCTGGTCTTCGACCGATAATCTCTGGCCGATTGGCAGAAGCCGCCGATTTCCCTATATCGGCGACAGAGATTGCCGGAGACCCGAGATGCCGTTGAAAATCGCCGTCCAGATGGACCATGTCTCGACGGTGTCGATCGCCGGCGACACCACGTTCGCGCTGTCGCTGGAAGCGCAGCGGCGCGGCCACCAGCTTTTCCACTACACGCCCGACCGGCTGTCGATGCGGGGCGGCAAGGTGTTCGCGCGCGCCGAGGAGATGCAGGTGCGCGACGAGAAGGGCAGCCATTATTCGCTGGGCGAGCCGGTGCGCACCGATCTGTCGGAGATGGACGTGGTGCTGCTGAGGCAGGACCCGCCCTTCGACATGAACTACATCACCACAACCCACATTCTGGAACGCATCCATCCGAAGACGCTGGTGGTCAACAACCCGGCCTGGGTGCGCAACAGCCCGGAAAAGATCTTCGTCACCGAATTCCCGGACCTGATGCCGGAAACGCTGATCACCAAGGACCCGCAGGAGGTGGCCGCCTTCCGCAAGGAGTTCGGCGACATCATCGTCAAGCCGCTCTACGGCAATGGCGGGGCGGGCATCTTCCATCTGCACGAGGCCGACCGCAACCTTGCCTCGCTGCTCGAAATGTTCGGCCAGCTGTTCCGCGAGCCCTATATCGTGCAGCGCTATCTCAAGGACGTGCGCAAGGGCGACAAGCGCATCATCCTGATCGACGGCGAGCCGGTGGGCGCCATCAACCGCGTGCCGGCCGAGCACGATTCGCGCTCCAACATGCATGTAGGCGGCCGCGCCGAGAAGACCGAGCTCACGGAGCGCGAACGCGAGATCTGCGCCCGCATCGGGCCAGCGCTCAGGGAACGCGGCTTCATCCTCGTCGGCATCGATGTCATCGGCGACTACATGACCGAGATCAACGTCACCTCGCCGACCGGCGTGCGCGAGGTGCGGCGCTTCGGCGGCGCGGACATTGCTGCCCTGTTCTGGGACTGCGTGGAAGGAAAGCGGAAGTAGCGCCTCTCAGCTGCCCCGTGGGCGGGACCATTATGTTCCCGTAATGTTCTTGCTTAAGCCGAAAATCTGTGGTTGTCTAAACCAAACCCGCTCGCCGCCTGATCGCAGGACCGGCGAGCGAGCCGGTATCCGGGGGCTTGAGACAAGATGGTAGCGCGGGTTCGCACGGTGGCTTTCCAGGGCATCGAGGCCGTGCCGGTCGATGTCCAGGTGATGATCGCGCCGGGCAAGGTCGGGATGCAGATCGTCGGCCTGCCGGACAAGGCGGTGGCAGAGAGCCGGGAACGCGTGCAGGCCGCGCTTCATGCGTCCGGCCTGTCGATGCCGTCGAAAAAGGTGACGGTGAATCTCGCGCCGGCGGACCTGCCCAAGGAAGGCAGCCACTACGACCTGCCGATCGCGCTCGGATTGATGGCCGCGCTCGGCGCCATTCCTGGCGATATGCTGGCCGGCTATGTCGTGCTCGGCGAATTGTCGCTCGACGGCACCATTGCCGCTGTCGCCGGCGCGCTGCCGGCGGCGATCGGCGCCAACGCCGAAGGGAAAGGGCTGATCTGTCCGTTCGCCTGCGGGCCGGAGGCAGCCTGGGCCGGCAAGGATTTCGATATCCTGGCGCCGCGCAGCCTGATCGCCATCGCCAACCATTTTCGCGGCACCCAGGTGCTGTCGCGTCCCGAGGCAGGCATCCAGGTCGCCGCGCGCGATCTGCCGGACCTTGCCGACATCAAGGGCCAGGAAAGCGCCAAGCGGGCGCTGGAAGTGGCGGCGGCGGGCGGCCACAATCTCCTGATGGTCGGACCGCCGGGCTCGGGCAAGTCGATGCTGGCGCAAAGGCTGCCCTCGATCTTGCCGCCGCTGGCGCCGAAGGAGCTGCTCGAAGTCTCGATGATCGCGTCGGTGGCGGGCGAGCTCGGCGAAGGCAAGCTGACAGACCGACGGCCGTTCCGCGCGCCACATCATTCGGCGTCGATGGCGGCGATGGTGGGCGGCGGCTTGCGCGTGCGGCCGGGCGAAGTGTCGCTTGCGCATCACGGCGTGCTGTTCCTCGACGAGTTCCCGGAATTCACGCCGCAGACGTTGGACGCGCTGCGCCAGCCGCTGGAGACCGGCGACTGCGTGATCGCGCGCGCCAACCACCGCGTCACCTATCCGGCGCGCATCCAGCTGGTGGCGGCGATGAACCCGTGCCGCTGCGGCATGTCGGGCGAGCCCGGCTATCGCTGCCTGCGCGGCGAGCGCTGCCGCACCGAATACCAGGCGCGCATTTCCGGCCCGCTGCTCGACCGCATCGATCTCAGGATCGAAGTGCCGGCAGTCTCGGCAAGCGACCTGATCCGGCCGGACAAGGCCGAGGCCAGTGCCGCTGTGGCGCAGCGCGTGGCGCGCGCCCGGGCCATGCAGCGCGAGCGGCTGGAAAGGCTGGGTGCGGCGGCCACCACCAACGCGCACTGCCCGCCTTCGGTCGTCGAGGCGATCGCCAGGCCCGACGCCGCCGGGCTGACGCTGCTCAAGGACGCCAGCGAAAAGCTCGCCTTCTCGGCGCGAGCCTATCACCGCGTGCTGAAAGTGGCGCGGACGCTCGCCGATCTCGACGCCAGCGAAACCGTCGGCCGCATCCATCTCGCCGAGGCGATCTCCTACCGCATGAGCGCGGAGCGCATGGCGCAGGCGGCGTAAGGTCCCTGGCGCGGATTTCCGGCGCTACCCCGCCCGGTCCTGCGCCTTCAGCTCCAATCTGCGCGCATGCAGCACCGGCTCGGTGTAGCCGTTGGGCTGAACGGTCCCCTTGAATACCAGGTCGCAGGCGGCCTGGAAGGCGATCGACTTGTCGAAGTCGGGCGCCATCGGCCGGTAGAGCGGGTCGCCGACATTCTGGCGGTCGACGATCGCCGCCATGCGCTGCAGCGAATCCCGGACCTGGATCTCCGAGCACACCTTGTGGCGCAGCCAGTTGGCGATGTGCTGCGAGGAAATGCGCAGCGTGGCGCGGTCTTCCATCAGGCCGACATCATTGATATCGGGCACTTTCGAGCAGCCGACGCCCTGATCGATCCAGCGCACGACATAGCCCAGAATGCCTTGCGCGTTGTTGTCGAGCTCGCGCTGGATCTCGTCCGGGGTCCAGTTCGGCCGCACCGCCACGGGCACCGACAGGATGTCGTCGAGCCTGGCCTTCGGCCGGCTCCTCAGCGCCGCCTGCACGGCGTGCACATCCACTTTATGATAGTGCGTGGCGTGCAGCGTCGCCGCGGTCGGCGAGGGCACCCAGGCGGTGTTGGCGCCGGCCTTGGGGTGCGCGATCTTCTGTTCCAGCATCGCCGCCATCAAATCCGGCATCGCCCACATGCCCTTGCCGATCTGGGCGTGGCCGGCGAGCCCGCATTCCAGGCCGGTGTCGACGTTCCACGCCTCATAGGCGGAAATCCAGGCGGCCTGCTTCATGT
>NZ_RZSF01000319.1:0-7644 GCF_004023325.1 Mesorhizobium sp. M1A.F.Ca.ET.072.01.1.1
CATCTGTCCTTCGAGCGAGCGGCGAAGATGGCGCTCGAGCTCATCGACCGCCTCTTCGGGGCTTCCCTGAAACGGGTCCCGACGGCCCTGTTCCGCAATCTCCTTCGCGCTCCAATAGCGCTCGACGCGCGGCTCCCGCATGCTTTCGGAAAGGACCAGAAAGTGACCCGGTCTCAATTTCCTGATGCCCCGATAAATGCTGTAGGGCGCGGGGATGTAGTTGTGGCGCATCAACAGCATCAGCGCGTTCCGGTCGATTTCCGGGCGCCAATTTGGCAGCGGATGAAACGCCTTGAGTTCCGAGGCGAACGTGAACGCATTGCCAATGCGGCCGTAGTACAACGGCTTCTCTCCCAGGCGGTCGCGCCCAAGCACGAGCGTTCTCTCCCGCCGGTCCCAAAGGCCGAACGCGAACATGCCGACGGACAATTCGAGGGCCTTCCTCAGGCCCAGCTCTTCGATCGCGGCCAGAAGGACCTCAGTGTCGGAATGCCCGCGCCAGGCATGATCGCCATGCTTCCGATCGAGGAGCGCGCGCATGTCGGCGTGATTGTAGATTTCCCCGTTGAAGACAATGACAAAGCGGCCGCTGTGCGAAGCCATCGGCTGCGCGCCGGCGGACGACAGATCGACGATTGCCAGCCGGCGCTGGCTGAGAGCGACGCCGGCCTCGGCGTCGGTCCAGACGCCGTCGCCATCCGGTCCGCGATGCCGGATCATGTCCGCCATGCGGCGTGCGGTGAAGGCGCCGCTGCTCGTCGCGGCCGCTCCTCCGACAATCCCGACAATACCGCACATTCAGCGACAACGCTCCATCATGGCCACGCGCGAGTCTTCACCTTCAATCCTCTGTGCGGCGAACGCAGCCGGAAGAAAACCGCAGCGGTCAGCAATGCGTCCTTTCGAAACACCATTCGCCACAGCCCGTACCGAAAAGGCCGACGCCGGCATTCACGTTGAACCGCTCTTTCGTTCGGAAACCGAGGCTTTCGACCATGGCCTCCAGCTCCGCGGCCGATGCTGACTGGTAAGGATATCCGCCAAGCCAGTCGTCGACGTCCGCCAGGAATTCCATGCCGCGCCGTTCCCGGTAATTGCGGACGAAGGAGAACGCGTCCCGGTGGCGCAGCGTCCTCGCAAGCATGTAAGCGGAGACGAAGAGCGCTTTCACTGGCGGCCGCAACCATCGCTGGGAGGAATAAAGCCTCTTTTCGGCCGTCCAGAATCCGCAAAGAGGCGTTTTCAGGTAGATCGCGATGGCGAGCCAGCCGCTGGGGCCGACAAACTCAGCGGCGTTGCGAATGGCCGCCCACATGTCGCCCGTATGGTGCAGAACGCCCCAGGAATACACGACGTCAAACGTCTCGGACGGAAGGGAGCCCTTGTTGAGGACGTCACCCCGCCTGGCGCGCCAGTTCCCGTTCGGCGCAAACCGGGAGAGGACGGCATTCGCCGTTTCGACGCAACCGACGTCGTAATCAAGCGCCAAGACTTTCCGCGCGCCCAGCCGGAGAGCCGCCGCCGAATGCAGGCCTGATCCGCAACCTATGTCGAGAAAAGTCCGGCCTTTCACGTCGCCAACAAGACGGCGCAGGTCCTCGCAAGCATGATCCAGGTGCTCTTCCTCGAACCGCGCGGCCAGCTCGGACCAGTTCCGGCCGAAATCATAGCGCGCTTCCGTAGACGCTCCCCCTTGGCCATGCTGCTCGCAGATCGAAGACTCGCTCCCGGTCATACCTGATAGAATTCCCGATACCATTCCACGAAACGCGGAACGCCGGCCTCGACCGACACCTTGGGCCTGAAGCCGGTCGCCTCCTCAAGCGAGCTGACGTCGGCGTACGTTGCCGGAACGTCGCCAGGCTGGAGCGGCATGAGGTTGCGGATTGCCTTTCTGCCCAGCGCGTCCTCGAGCACTTCGATCAATCTGTTCAGCTGAACGGGCGAGTTCCCTCCGATATTGTGGATTCTGAAAGGCGCGCTGCTGGTCGCTGGATCGGGCGCCGCACTTCTCCATTCCGGATTGGCTGTTGCGGGACGTTGCATCACGCGGACTAGGCCTTCGACGATGTCGTCGATATAGGTGAAGTCACGCTGCATGCTGCCGTGGTTGAAGACGTCGATCGGTTCGCCAGCGAGTATAGCCCTGGTGAAGATGAACAGGGCCATGTCGGGCCGCCCCCATGGGCCGTAGACGGTGAAGAAGCGCAGTCCCGTTGTCGGCGTTCCAAACAGATGGCTGTAGGTGTGCGCCATAAGCTCGTTGGCCTTCTTGCTTGCCGCATAGAGGCTGAGCGGATGGTCGGCTGAATCGTGAACGGAGAACGGCATTCGGGTGCTGCCGCCGTAGATCGAACTGGACGAGGCATAGACCAGATGGCCAACCGAGGCGTGCCGGCATCCTTCGAGGATGTTGAGAAAGCCGTTGAGATTGCTTTCCGCATAGGCGTGCGGATTGGTCAGCGAATAGCGCACGCCGGCCTGCGCTGCGAGATTGACGACGATCCCCGGCGCGGTTGACAAAAACAGCGCCGAAATACGGTCACGCTCCGTGAGATCGACATGCTCGAACCGAAAGTTGGGAAACCCGTTCAGCCGTTCGAGCCGCGCCCGCTTCAGGTTGACGTCGTAGTACTCGTTCATGGAGTCCAGTCCGACGACCTGCCGGCCATCGGAGAGCAGTCTCTGACAGAGATGGAAACCTATGAAGCCGGCTGCGCCGGTGACCAGAATCGGCCTGCTTGATGTCAAAACATTTCCTCGATGTTCAATTCAGATCGAGCTCACAGGCTCCAGTACCTTATGTTTTCGGGGATTTCCTCGGGCTTGATCGCTGACTTGACGTCGAACAGCGTTCCGCCTGGCCTGATCATGTCGAAGATACGGGATTTTTCCCGTGAATAATGTTTATGCGGTACCGCCAGGACAAGAGCCTGCAGATCGGTCATGTCCTCGATCGGCAGGATTGTTTCGCCATAGTCGCGGCGGGCGGTCTCGGCATCGGCGAGAGGGTCGTGGACCTTGGGGGCGAGGCCGAACTGCCGCAGCTCCCTCACCATGTCGAAAACCCGGCTGTTACGCAAATCCGGAACATCCTCCTTGAAGGTCAGCCCGAGAATGCCGACGGAAGCACCTTTCACGGGCATGTCCGAACGGATGAGCTGCTTGACGACCTGCTGGGCAACGAAGGCTCCCATGCCGTCATTGATGCGGCGGCCGGCGAGGATGATCTGCGGATGGTAGCCCTCGGCCTCCGCCTTGGCGGTCAGGTAATAGGGGTCAACGCTGATGCAGTGTCCTCCCACAAAGCCGGGCTTGAAGGGAAGGAAGTTCCATTTTGTCGACGCGGCATCAAGGACGTCCTGCGTCCGAATCTGAAGCCGCTCGAAGATCATGGCGAGCTCGTTCATCAGCGCGATGTTGAGGTCGCGCTGCGTGTTTTCGATCACTTTCGCCGCCTCGGCCACCTTGATCGACGGGGCCCGGTAGATGCCGGCGTCGACGATCCGGCCGTAAGCGGCCGCCACGCGCTCCAGCGTCTCGGCATTTTCTCCGGAGACGACTTTGATGATCCGTTGCAACGAGTGCTCCCGGTCGCCGGGATTCGCCCGTTCGGGTGAATAGCCAAGCGCGAAGTCGTCGGGGTGCCGCAGCCCGGAAGCTCGTTCGATGATCGGCCCACAGAAGTCTTCCGTCACGCCTGGGTACACCGTCGATTCGAACACGACGACCGCACCTTTGCTTGCCGCTTCCCCGACGATTTCAGATGCCAGGGCTAGAGGGGCAAGATCGGGGGCTCGGTTGACGTCGATCGGGGTCGGCACGGCGACAACGAAGAAAGTGGCTCCTTTCAGCGCCTCGCGGTCGGTCGTAAGCACAATCGAGGAGTCCCTGAGCGACGACGCGTCGACCTCCCCAGTCCGGTCGATGCCGTCGCGCAGCTCGCTGACCCGACGCTCGCTGATATCGAATGCGACCGTGCCCGGAAAAACCTTCGCGAAGGCAACGGCCACGGGAAGGCCGACGTAGCCGAGGCCGATTACAGCAATGCGTTCGGACATGCACCGACTTCCTTGGCTCGCTTATGCTCGATGCGCTTGTATGGCAGGCTGTGAGCGAATTCAACGAGTCGCGGTGATGAATACAGAAGTCTCCACCTAAAACTCGACGGACAACATTGCTTTTGGCCCTGAACGTCTTGATCGATGCTGTGGAAACCCCGCCGCAGAATTGGTTTGCAAGGCCAGAAGACTTACAAGGGCGAGTCAGCCGGCAATCAGCCTGGGAAGATCGATGCATGAACCGTTTCCTGGTCATCGTGAGCGAACCAAAGTCCCTTGCAACTACCCGAGGACATCTTCTTCTTGCGCTGCGCACTGCCGGCTATCAGGTCCATGCTGCAGCGCCCTTTGACGCGACTACCGTTCGCTGGCTGGGTGAAAACGGCATCCACTATCACCATCTGCCCATGGCACGCGCGGCCGTCGCTCCTTTCGGCGATGCGATCTTGGCGCTGCGGCTCTACAGGATGATGCGGGCACTTCGGCCCGGGGTGCTGCTGGCATGTGCGATCAAGCCGATTGTTTACGGCATACCCGCCGCCTTGGCCGCAAGGGTTCCGCGTCGGCACGCACTGATCACCGGTCTCGGTTACGCGTTCACGGACCGACATAGGTCGCTGCACTGGAAGGTCGTCAATGCAGTGGCGCGACTTCTTTATGCCGCCAGCCTGCGCGTCGCCACCACAGCCACATTCCAGAATGAGGATGACAGGGATGATTTCCGCCGCCAGGGGCTGCTTGGGCGGACGCCGGCCAATGTCGTCAACGGGTCAGGAGTCGACCTGGATCGCTTCAAGGTAGCGCCGCTGCCGGATGAGCCACGCTTCCTTATGATTGCCCGTCTGCTTCGCGACAAGGGCCTTGCGGAATACCTGGGTGCGGCGCGGCAGGTGAGGGCGGCCCGGCCGGAGGCTCGCTTCGACCTCGTCGGCGATAGAGACCCGAATCCTGCGGGATTTCCGGTCTCGGAGGTGGAGGCGGCCGTGGCGGACGGTACGGTCCGCTATCATGGAGCTGTGGGCGACGTCCGCGACGCCATCGCCAATTCGCGTATCTACGTCCTCCCCTCCTATCGGGAGGGAACTTCCCGCTCGGTGTTGGAGGCAATGGCAATGGGCCGCCCGGTGATCACGACCGACGCGCCGGGCTGCCGTGCACCAATTGTTCCCGGCGTAAATGGCCTCCTCGTGCCAGTGGGCGCTACGACACATCTGGCCGAAGCCATGATCCACCTGATCGACAACCCGGACCAGACCAAAAGCATGGCGCAGAGCAGTCGGTCACTCGCCGAACTGCGCTATGATGTTCAGAAAGTCACGGCCCATATGATGGAAATCATCGAATCCGGACAACAGGCTGCAGAATGACGTACTCAGAAAATTCCACGCCCGCCCGCTATGAATTCGGTGCCAACTGGGCCTCTTTCGTCGACAGGCACTATTCCGCTGAACGCCGTCAGGCAGCGGCGGAGAAGCTTCTGTCCTTCCTCGGCAAGGAGAGCCTCGAAGGAATGGATTTTCTCGATATAGGCAGCGGAAGCGGGTTGCACTCGCTTGCAGCCTTCGACGCAAAGGCGGGCCGGATCCATTCCTTCGATTTCGATCCTCTCTCAGTCAGCACAACCAGCAAGCTCCGCCAACTAGCCGGTGAGCCAGCGAACTGGACGGTCGAACGGGGCGATGTGCTCGACGGCGGATATCTTGAGAAGCTTGGCACCTGGAGCCTTGTCTATTCATGGGGCGTGCTTCACCACACGGGCGCGATGTGGCAAGCCGTAGAAAACGCCGCTCGCAGGGTAGCGCCTGGCGGCCTCTTCTTTATCGCGCTGTATTCTTCGAACGTCGTCCGTCCATCGGCTGAATTCTGGCTCGACGTGAAGCGTCGGTACAACGCCGCGAACTCGAGCCAAAGGCGATGGATGGAATGCTGGTACATCTGGCGCTTTGGCCTCGGCGGCAATCCGTTCCGGCTGCCCGGCCTCCTCAGGCAGATCCACGAGAAGAAAAAAGGGCGCGGAATGAGCTACATGACCGATGTCCGAGACTGGCTCGGCGGCTGGCCGATGGAATTCGCCGACGATCGGGCCGTGGTCGATTTCCTGATGGACAGGTTCGAATTCGAACTCGTCAGAATGTCCACGGGCGAGGCTTGCACGGAGTTTCTTTTCCAGAGTCCGAAGGCGGCCCTGTCCAAGCAGGACTAATTGATCTGCCCGCTGGCTCTACTCCATATGCTCGGCCGCCCATCCTCGATCGTGACGATCTCGTCGCAATTCTCCACGGTCGTGAGGCGATGGGCAATGATGAGCACCGTGAGCTCGGCGGGCAGTTCCTTGATCGCGTCCATGACCGCCGCCTCGGTCTCGGTGTCGAGCGCGCTGGTGGCCTCGTCGAAGACAAGCACGGTCGCCTGCTTGTAGAGCGCCCGCGCGATGCCGATCCGTTGCCGCTGGCCGCCCGACAGCCGGACCCCACGCTCGCCGACCCTGGTCTCGTAGCCTTGCGGCAAACTGTCGATGAAATCGGACAGGGCCGCCTGCTGCGCCGCATTGCGGACGCGGTTCAGGTCGATCATGGCGGGATCTATGCCAAAAGCGATATTTTCGGCGATCGAGGCGTCCGCAAGAAAGATGCTCTGCGGCACATGGGCGACCTGTTGCCGCCAAGCGCGCCGGGTAGTCCCATCCAGCCGCTGTCCGTCAATTTCGATCGTGCCGCTGGTTGGCTCGAGCAACCCCATCACAAGGTCCACCGTCGTGCTTTTTCCGCTGCCGGTCTTGCCGATGAAGCCGACCTTGGTCCCCTTGGCGATCGTCAGGTTGAAGCGCTCGAGTATTGGGGCCTGCCCAGGGGCGTAGCTGAACGACACGTCGCGCAGCAAAATCGCCCGATGGAATGGAAGCCGCTTGGCGGCTGCTGGATGGTTCCAGTCGGCGGGGAGAGGCGCTTCCAGGGCGTCAAGCACAACCTCGGCGCCAGCAAGGTTGCTGAGTATGAGGGCCCAATTGCCGTAAACAAGCTGCATCGATGGAAGCAGACGCTGCGCGCCGAGAACGAACGTCCCGAGCATGGGGAGCACCTGGCCGGCATTGTTCGATCGAGTGATCAGGAAATAGGCAAGCACCGCGATGATCACCATTCCCGCGGCTTCGATCGCGTAACGGGGAGCACCTGCCGCCAGCGCGTTAGTGGCATTGGCGCGCTGCAGGTGCATGTCGAGTTCGCTGTAACGGGAGAGAAAGTAGGGCTGGGTGTCGTTGATGATGACGTCGCGAATGCCGCCAAGGCCCTCCTGAACCGAGCGGATGCCCTCGGCCTGCACGCTCGCAATGATCCTTGCGTTCCTCTTGAGATGTTTTCGGATGACGAGCGACATGGCGAGGTAGACCGCCCCAAACCCCGCGAAGATGACGAAGGTGATGAAAGAACTTAGGGCAAATAGCGCGGCGACAATGAAGGCCCCGATGATGATTCCGCTAATCGACTGCAACAGAGGCAGCATTACGCCGGCGGTGACGGCCTGGACCTGCCGCAGCGCGGCAAGCACGGAACTGGAGTTGCGCGAAACGTGATAGCTATAGGGC
>NZ_RZSF01000031.1:0-37370 GCF_004023325.1 Mesorhizobium sp. M1A.F.Ca.ET.072.01.1.1
CCGGGATGGTTCTCGCGCAACTCGCGGATATCGGCCGGCGTAAAGCGCTCATGCACCTCGCAATGGCCTTTCCAGGCGATGATCTCGACGTCGGTCTGGGCGGCGATATTGTGGGCCAGATATTCGTCCGGCAACATAATCACCCGGGGGACCCCAAGGGATTCGACGACCCCCTTGGCGTTGCCCGACGTACAGCAGATGTCGGATTCGGCTTTCACTTCCGCCGACGTGTTGACATAGGTGACGATCGGCACGCCGGGATAACGCTGGCGCATCAAGCGCACGTCCTGTACGGTGATCGAATCCGCCAGCGAGCAGCCGGCGCCGAGATCCGGAATGAGCACCGTCTTGTCCGGATTAAGGAGCTTGGCCGTTTCGGCCATGAAATGCACGCCGGCCAGCACGATGACTTGCGCCTCGACCGTCATAGCCTTGCGAGCCAGCGCCAAGCTGTCGCCGACGATATCGGCCACGCAATGGAAGATTTCGGGTGTTTGATAGTTGTGGGCCAGGATGACGGCATTGCGCTCGCGCCTGAGCGCCAAAATGGCCTCAATGTCATCGCTGAACGCTGCCCATTCCCCCGGTGGGATGACGCGCCAGACGCGCCGATAAAGAGACGCGGCTGAAGGTAACGCCCCGCTCATCGGCCCCTCCAATTATAATCCATCTGACTATAACGGGTATATATCTATGCCGACTATAAGCGTGTCAACCCCGCGCGACGGGCAATTTTGTGCCGACTATGGGCGTCTCGTCCAGGACAGCGTGGCGGAAGCGATAGAGCCTTGCCGGTCGCCCGCCCGTATCGACAGAAGTCTCGCCGGTCTCCTCGACCAGCTCCTGCTGCTCTATGAGGCGACGAAAGTTCGGCTTGTTGATCAGCCTGCCGGCGAGCGCTTCGACGGTTCGTTGCAGCTGTAGCAAAGTGAATGACTGCGGCATCAGCTCAAAGACGACCGGCCGGTATTTGATCTTGGAGCGTAATCGCGCAATGCCGGTCGCCACGATCCGACGGTGATCGGCGACCATGGACTTGCTGGGCACCAGCGAAGGCCGCGTCCCGTCGCGCGCGCTTCCCGCCTCTTGGACCAGACCTGCTTCGTAGATTAACTCATAGCGTTGAAGCGTGAGTTCCTCATTCCAATGGCGGCCGTCGAAGCCGAAGGCTGTCGCTGTCCGCTGTCGACGTTCGCGTCTCGTCGCCGCGTCGCCGGCGCCGTCTGCCCATTCAATCAGTCGCGGCCGCAGGACGTCCAACTCCACCGGCGGCGTCCCGGAGCGGTGGTCCTCCCATGGAAAATATTCATACCAGCTTCGCCAGCCGCAATTTGGCGAGCTCGCTGCCTGTTCCTTGCGCGTGAGCGCGAGATAGCTGATGGAGATAGCGCGCTGGCGGCGCCCGGAGCCGATGCGGTCTCGATCGGCGAAGGTGTAGAGCTGCTCAATATAGCCCAGCGGATGGCCGGTCTGCTGCTCCACCCACCCCCTCAACCCGGATTGCAGCGATCGGTGCTCAAGCGCAAATGGTCCGGAAGGTAGCGTATCCGCTTGCCCGATGGCGAGGACACAGGGTTCATTGTCGTTTACAGCGACGACAAAGGCGATCAGGTCCACTGTGACTTCGTCGGCCTTGACGGCCGCTCGATCTTTCCTGGTTCCTTTTGCCTGTTTGTCCATGGTCGCGAAAGCGGTTGGTAGGCCTGGGTGCCTTAATCGATTTAATTTAAACGCAGCTGTCTGCACGTCAACACCGCGCAGCTGCACGGCTTTTTTAGCTCTTCGCATTTGCACAAGAACGTGCCAAACGCGACACCTGCGGTGGGTGACGTCGGGGAAGGAGGCATGCATTGAGCACAGCAGGTGATTCGAAGGCGATTACACCGCCCGATATTCGGGCCCGTAAGGGTGGTGTCCCCCTGGTGTGCCTGACGGCCTATACGACGCCGATTGCAAAACTGGTCGATCGACATTGCGACATCGTTCTTGTCGGCGACAGCGTGGGCATGGTGCTGCACGGCCTGCCGTCGACGCTCGGCGTTACCCTCGACATGATGATCATGCATGCCAAGGCCGTGCGCGGTGGCCTGGAGAAGGCGCTGATGGTCGTTGACCTGCCGTTCGGCTGCTATGAGGAAAGTCCCGAGCAGGCGTTCCGCAACGCGGCTCGTTTAATGGCTGAGACCGGCTGCGCGGCTGTCAAGTTGGAGGGCGGCGAGGCGATGGCCGCTACCATCCAATTCCTCGGTGCTCGTGGCATTCCCGTCATGGCTCACATCGGCCTGACGCCGCAGGCAGTCAACGCTTTCGGCGGCTACCGCGTGCAGGGCAGGGGAGAGGACGCCGAGCGGATCAGGCGCGACGCGATATCGGTCGCGCAAGCCGGGGCCTTTTCGGTCGTGCTTGAAAAGGTACCAGAGCAGCTCGCGCGCCGCATCACCAGCGAGATTGGCATCCCCACCATCGGCATCGGCGCCTCACCGGCCTGCGATGGCCAGATCCTGGTGAGTGACGACATGCTCGGCCTGTTTTCCCCGTTCAAGCCGAAATTCGTCAAGCGCTACGCAGAACTCGGTGACCAGGCCGGTGCTGCGATCGCTGCCTATGCAGATGAGGTGCGCAAGCGGCACTTCCCTGCCGCCGAGCATGTCTTTGCCGATGCGCCCAAGGGCGCTGAGGCTGAACCCACAAGAAGCGAGGAGCCGCATGAGCGTGCCGAATGTCAGGACTGTTGCCGGGCTTCGCCAGATGGTCGCTGGATAGCGCCAGTATTGCCGTCGTGCCTACCATGGGAGCCTTTCATGAAGGGCATTTGAGCCTCGTACGTGCCGCGCTCCAGACAGCAGATCGTGTGATCGTGGCGCTGTTCGTAGACTAAGCAGTTGAACCGTGCCGCTGACCAACGCGGCACTTGAAGTTCCGTCGCTGCCCTTCAGTTCCTCAATACATTAAGGAAAGCGGCCGCCTGGCGGCCGCTTGCTTTCCCCCGAACCCCGCGCAGAGCGTCTGCGTTTCGTGCTCCAGCCTTTGGGCGGCTCGCTTGCGGGAGCATCCCCTCAAGAGATCTCCATTGCCCCCGTCGGGCGAGGGCGTGTCGAAGAATACTGGGCTCATCGGGGTGGCCAATCTTCGCAATCGGGTTCGGCACGCGATCCAACATTGGCGCCACCTAATGGGCGGCGGCTTAAGGCGTGATCTGTAGAGCAGACGATTGCGTCCATTCTCAGGTATTCGACGAATGTTTTACAGTTCAGCCGTGTGCGGTCGGACGCGCTTGTTCGAAAGCCGACGCTCAGGCTGCGAGTATTTCCGCCGGTGGGGGCCACGCCTGCCCATGTTTTCCTGTCTTTCAAGCAAGGTCCGCAAAAAAAGCCCGTGTTGGCATGCCGGTTGCAAACCGAAAAGGACCCGCACGGTCGCGCGGTCCCTACGCCAGAGTTCAAATGAAACTTCCAAGCTGACAGCGATGTAGCGCGAGTGCAACTCCGTCGCGCTTGATTTCCCAGGAAACACCAAAGGAGCCTGAAGAAATGAACGTGCCAAGTTATTCCACGGCCTCGCCAGATCAGCGGGCGGTGCGGGGGATATTTTCTCACCTAGCGGACCGCATCGATCGCCGCCTGCGAATACGCCCTCTTGGGATTATTAGCGATTTTGTCGCCGACCAACTCCCGCACCGTATCGCGGAGATCAAAAATAGTGAACAGCGAGCTGAAGCTGTCAAGGCGCTTGGGCGTGGCATCAACGCCATGCTAGCGGCAGGGGACTATGAGGCGCACCTGCTGAATCTGACACAGTCGGAGTTTGGGGTAGCCAAGACAGATATCCAATATCTCCTCAATATTGTTTACCAGATGTCTGCATTTGCGGGACTTAACCATTACGATGCCGAGTTAACGGTGGGAGAGCGGCTGAGGCGCATTGCAGCCTTAAGTTGCGAGCGGGAGCCTAGCATAGATGTTCTTTCCTATGAAGATATGATCCTTACCAATCCGGTGGAGAGCGATCCGCGCGTATATTGCCTCGACTCAGCTGGCGTCGAGGAGCGAGATTTTTGCCTGGGTCATCAACTCATTGAGAGAGATTTGCAATTCGCAGTGGACGCCCTGCTTGAGTTGCGTGACCAGGTCGGGGCGGATCCGCGCTGGTGTCTTACACTGTGCCTAGAGCGCTTGGAGTCGGCGAATTACATTCTGACGCGCTTTCATGATCATATGTCGCCCGATCTATTTGGCGAATTTCGCGAGTTCTACGGAAAAAACCCCTACAAGAATAGGCTGGCCCCAAGTGGCCGATTCTCGGCCCGCGTTGTCGCGGTTTCTGTACTACTCATCGGTGAAGAAATCTTCCGCAAAAAACCGCAATTCTATAGGGATGTTTATCGCCTGTCGGAATACTACCCGCGAGGATGTATTGGTGCGGTCTTTGGCTGGTTGTCTTCAGATAAGAGGAGCACGGGCGCCCAGCCAGGCTGGCTTAGAGGGAAAGCGGCCTTTCCTAAAATAGCAACCGTCTCGCCCGTGATAGAGCGGAAAAGCACTCAAATCCGAGAGCTGTACGCGTCCTGTGTCGATGCGCTGGACCGGTTCACCCGGATGCACCGAAAGTCGGCTTTGAAATATACGATTGAACCCGGTCGCACCATCGCCGGAGTTGAGGCGTGGGAAAGCATGGACGCTGTGCTTTCACAGCGGCTGTTAACGGCGGCGGATCAAAGCTAACAGGCACAATCGTCTGGGTGAGCGCCGTGCCAGCCTCGCAGGCGTCCAATAGGTGAGGTCGATGTTTCAAGACGACGTGATCTTTCGTAGGTTTGAACGTGAGGATGTCGATAATGTATGGCACCTGCATAGGAGTGCATCTGAGGCTGTTGGTGTGTATGGTCCGGAAGGGATGTGGGAGGAT
Source organism: Mesorhizobium sp. M1A.F.Ca.ET.072.01.1.1 (assembly GCF_004023325.1). NCBI lineage: Bacteria > Pseudomonadati > Pseudomonadota > Alphaproteobacteria > Hyphomicrobiales > Phyllobacteriaceae > Mesorhizobium > Mesorhizobium sp. M1A.F.Ca.ET.072.01.1.1. The sequence continues at coordinate 4,906 of NZ_RZSF01000031.1, forward strand.
GATTTACGCAATATCGGAGAAGCATATATCGAATCTGGCGGAGACTTCGTAGTTGCGCATATTGGTCCCCAGTTCGCAGCTATGGGCGGATTGCAACCTGTCGGCGATGAAATCGCAGAACTCAAGCGTATACGGGTCGATCCCGCCTTTCAACGACGGGGGCTTGGAAGAAGGATTGTTAGCGAGTTGGAATCGCGAGCCGTTGCTCTCGGATTCAAATGCATAGTGCTTGAGACGACAACGATCCAAGTAGGGGCTCAAAGACTTTATGAGACGGCCGGCTATATTCGTCGCGGGGAGGGGAGGTTGCACGGATACGCCGTGATCTTCTACGAAAAGCGTCTCTCCGGCCAGGATGCTCTTGGTTTCTGCTGAGAAATGCCCCACCATCCGCTGCATGTATGTTTCGAGATTCAGGTTGTAAGTGGGCGCGTCTCTATGCGGACAGACAGACCTTCGGTTCCGAGTTCACCGACCGCGTAACTGCCTCGGTCCGATGAGCCGCAGTGTCCGTTCTGAGAATCAATGGGGTGTGACCTGAGACCCTGAACTTCCTCCAGATTTGGGTAGAGTCCGTCGATCACGGAGACGGACGATGCGACCATCACGGTTCACGGAAGAGCAGATCATCGGGATGCTGAAGGAGCAGAAGGCGGGCGCGAAGACGGCTGATGTCTGCCGCAAGCATGGCATCTCGGCAGCGACCTTCTACAACTTCAAGGCGGCGGGATGGAGGTGTCCGACGCCCGTCGCCTGAAGGCTCTGGAAGATGACAACGCCCGGCTGAAGAAGCTCCTGGCCGAGCAGATGCTCGACAACGCGATCCTGAAGGATGTTGCCGCAAAAAAATGGTGACGCCCGATGCGAACCGGAAGGCGGTGGCTCATGCCTGCAAGGCGTATGGGGTGAGCCAGCGTCGGGCGTGCCAGGCCCTGAGGATCGATCGTTCGACCGTGCGCTACACCGGCATCCGTCCGGACGACGCTTCGTTGCGCGAGGCGATGAAGGCTGTGGCGGCAGAGCGCCGGCGGTTCGGTTACCGCAGGATCCACGTCATGCTGGACCGGCAGGGCATCGTGATGAACCAGAAGAAGCTGCGGCGGCTTTACCGAGAGGAGAAGCTCCAGGTCCGCAAGCGTGGCGGCCGCAAGGGAGCGCTGGGCACACGCAGACCGATGCTCGTTCCGGATTGCGCCAACTCCCGCTGGAGCCTGGACTTCGTCTCCGACACCTTCACCGGCGGCCGTCGCTTCCGGGTGCTCGCCGTGGTCGACGACTATACGCGGGAGTGTCTGGCGCTGATCGCCGACACCTCGCTGTCGGGCCTGCGCGTTGTGCGCGAGCTCGACACCATCATGCGCTGGCGCGGGCGGCCCGCCATGATCGTTTCGGACAACGGCACGGAGCTGACCCCCATGGCGGTCCTGCGCTGGTGCCAGCAGACCGGCGTCGAATGGCACTATATCGCGCCGGGTAAGCCCATGCAGAATGCCTTCGTCGAGAGCTTCAACGGGCGCCTCAAGACAGTTCCTGATGTTTGGTGAGGGAAGCAGTATCTGATTGCATTTCCTGGTGAGTGAAATTGTGCGTTGCACAAAACTTGACGCGTGGCTAGCGTTCTTCCGCTGCGGGAATCGGGTTTGGGTAATACGTGACGAAGCAGTGAGAACAAATGCTTCGTCGAAAGTGCATTCATACCTGAGGATCCTGATGACCGTTACGAATACCGACAAAGCCGGCGCTACAAATCTCGAGGCAATCGCACGAAACGGCAGTATGCTACGTCGCATGGCCGTACGCATTCCGACATATTTGTCGGATCTTCGCGAGAATCCAGCGTGGCTGCCGATGTTCGTGCTCGCCCGCACTATGCCGGCACGCAGAATGCACTGGCTTGGTGCAAAGCCTGTTCGTGCGTCGCAGAAAGGCCGAGAAACAATGTTTGTCGGCGTCAATCGCCGAGACGTTGTCGATGCGCTGCAGTCGGATGGGCTTTTTTCCGGACTCGTCTTGCCCAAATTTGTCCATGAGGAGATTGCAGCTTTCGTCCGATGCACACCTTGCTTTGGCAATTTCGATCGCCGTTTCGAATTCATGCCGACGGAGCATGCACAGGCTGAAGCTCGGTTCGGCCGTGCGTTGCTCAGCGGCCACTATTTCGAGCGCATTCTCGGCTGCAAGGCGGCAGTTGCCATCCAAAACGATCCGTTGCTCATGGATATCGCTGCACACTATCTCGGCGGCCAGGCGAAACTGATCACCACGCGCGTTTGGTGGAGCTTCCCCACCACCCAGGCCTCCGACGCAGACAAGAACCTGGCATCACTCGGCAAATACCACTTCGATCTTGACGACTGGCGGATGTTGAAGTTCTTCTTTTACCTACTGCCGGTAGACGAGGGCACTGGCCCACATGTCTATGTCCGCGGCAGTCACAAGCGACGCGCGCTCAAGCATCAACTGACGCTTCTCGTCGGCCATCCCGCAGAAGAGGTTCTGGGCGTCTATGGCGAGCAAAGCGCCGTGACACTTACCGGAGAGGCAGGGCTTGGTTTCGTCGAGGATCCGTTCGGCTTCCACATGGGCACCGTACCGGCGCACAGCCCGCGGCTGATGATGGAAGTCGGCTTCGGCGTTTCGCCGCCCTCGCGGCGTCGCTTCCACGGCGAACCGGTTATTCGCTGATTTAGGCCAAAACAGCTTTCCCAGATCGAAGACAGTGCCTCGCAGGCAATAAGCAATGGCGCCGTCCCGGAGCAACCAGCGTCCACGGTCGGGCGTTTTCCGCCACATGGTGCCATTGCAATCCTGCCATCACCGAAGCCCGAGAAAGGACACGAGTGGTAATATGTCCCGGCGCCAACGGCGCTATACCCGTCGAAGACCCTGACCTGGATAGTTCGGCTGACCTCGCAAACGTTTCAACTTCTAGGATCGCAGCTGGTATCAGCCGAGAAATGGGGCCGTGGCCGTTTTGGGTAGTGTTCAGAAACCCTAAGCGGCCTGCATGCGTTTGGCGGCAATAGTCTAGGCCTTGGCAACGCCCGGCCGATCGCCTATGCATCAGAGCTTGACGCTTTTCAAAAATTCCATGGTTCTGCCGCAGGCATCCGGCGACCCGCCGGGCGGCCGACCGGCTCGGGTCCGCTTCAGCCGCCAATCAAGCCAAACAGTGCGGCGAACTGGGGTATTGATGTTCAACTCACTTGCAGATTATCCAGTCGTGACGTAGCGCCCATCATCTCGGCCTCCTCAAGAATTCCCACAGGCAGGGACAATGATTTCACGATGCGATCCCGATAGCCCTTGTTGTACCTTAAGCCCGACTCGATGTTTTGGATTTCCTCAGTGGCTAGCCCGCTCGTCACCGCCACGTCTTCGATCGAATATCCAAGGTGTTCACGATAAGCGCGAATGACGTGCACCCCCTCTGACATAGCCACCAAAACCGGCTCGGGAATGCATGAATCCTTCATAGAATCCTCCAAGAAGACTAGGGTGCCGGATGATCGGGAGACTCCTTCCCGATCTGCCCCTCCCAGACGCGCAATTCTCAACCGAGGACTCACGTATCCGGTGCTAAAGCTGGTCGCAGCGTTTTGTGAGAGTCCGATTAACGACAATCTGTGTTCAGGTCCAGACACCCTGGGGGTTAGGATCAAGCCGGCCAGGGGCGAATCCTCCGATTTGTGGTCGCTGCTCACAACCCTCTTGGTGGCATGCCAATTGCACAGTCACAGCCATGATACGTCTTCCGACATTGCCGTCGCGCAGGTAACCCAGGAGTTCACATGACGTTCGTCCGAACGCAATCAGCTGCGCATCCCGTGGGACGCCCCAGCTCCGTTGGATCTTGCTGCGCTTGGCGGACAGGATCGCTATCCCGCAGATCGCTTTCAGGCTGTCAGCTAGGGCTGCCATAACGATTTCCCGTAAAACAAACATTCGGTAGAACTCATGACTCGACCACATAAATATCTGCTTCTGCTCTCCCAATGGCAAATAACACCAGATCCTATTCAAATCCGTGTTGTTCAAAAGGAAAACGAAAAATGCCCACCTCAGAAAAAGACACTGTAGGGCGCTTGAGGCGCCTGAAATTGTGGTCTAACTGGCCGCGCACGATACTTGCTGCGACGGCCTTGGCCATTATAATGACCGCCCCAGCTCCAGCAGTCCCGCAAGGCGCTGACAAGCACAAGTCCGAACATAGCTTGGTCGTTGAAAGCTGGCTGAGTTGTATACTTGGGGCATTGTGCATTGGCGATCCAGAGGTCCTCGATCACCGGCGGTCACCTGGCCCGCTTGATGCACGGCGATGAGCTTTCAGCGGCCTGAGGTGGCGCTCTGGTCGCCATTGCGGTACGTTTTGACGCCTCGTCGGGCGCCGGGGTTGATCCGTCGGCGATGGCGGGCGGGGCTTTGCGGGTTGCGGTCAGCGTCCTCAGTCGCATCCCGCAACTCGCGACATAAACGATGGGGCGCCGATGCCCCGAAACGGACGATGCGCAGGATGCGCTGGTCCGGGCTGGATGTCGGCAGGTGCAGGCGAATTTGGGTCTTCATCTCGACCACACGCGCGACGATCTTGATGAGGCGCAATCGCAGCGTGTCGAATCGGGCGACGGCAAAGCTCGTTTCGGCATCGCGGCGCGCAAGCCCCGCATAAGCCAGTAGGCGCCGGCATGCAGGAACAGCCGGAACTGGTTAGCCGTCGCTCTTGAGCAGGATGTGCGGTGGCCAGTAAGATGCGTCTTCCAGGACTTGACGTGGTTTTCGGCCGCGCCGCGCCGGCAGTATTCGCCACTGTTGGACGACGGCATGCCGCCGTCGAAACGGGCAACGACGGACTTGCCTCCGACAGATGATAAACCGCTCAGCGGCGGCGTAGCATTGTGTATGGCGGATGTGGTCTCCGGAAATAATTAGGATTGGCGCCCGTCGCGTTTGGTTGCTTGCGTTTCATCGACTTTCACCACCTCCGCCAACCCTCATTAATCAGGCTGGCTGACCGGCATATGTCCGGCCTCCCGCAAGGCGCTGAGGAAGAGAGCGGCATGGTCGTCGACATTAATCTTGGCCTGCATCGACAGGGGCATGCCGGTCCAATTCTCCAGTGGCGCGGTCAAAGCCGAGAAAGTTCCGCCGACAATGCAATGGCGAATACCAACGCCTCGTATGTCCAAAGCCAGCACGCCCGTCCGGTCACTTGGATATCGGATGGCCGCGATCCGCTGGACCGCCGCGTCACCGTCCACCCGCACGTCGAAAAGTAGGATACCGCGGCTCCTGGCGGCTATCGCCGCGGCCTTTTCAGTGAAGCCTATGGAGAGCGCGCCGACACTTTCGACCGCCATCTGGAATACCAGCGAATCCAGTTCATCCGCAGCCATGGCGGGTAATTGCGCGCAACACGGAGGTGATTGCAACGACGCACACGGCTTGTTCACAGATGTCGGCCCACGCCCGATCATTTGGTTTGGGTGACGCTCGGCCATTGACCCGCGTGTGCTCCGATTCGAACCAATCTCGGGCAAAAGGCGCGGGCTGGTAATGACGTTGGGCTTCCGCTCGAGGCCCATTAACAAACTCTTCCTTAGGTCCTCGAAGCTCGGCCACCTGGCGCTTGATCGAAGCGTCGAGAAGCTTGTTTCTGAAGGTCCGGCCTCTTTCAGAGCCTATTTTGTTATGCCTGGATCTTGGACATGCAGTGAAGTGGGCCGTCTATCAGTTTTTCGTGTTTCTTGCAGGCTCAACCCGCTTGAGCACAGCGGCACGTCAGCGCATCAAATTCGTCCTCAGTTCACAAACGAGGCTCCCTGGGGTACGGAGAGAGCAGAGAAATCTCCGGTCGCAGCCTACCCGGTCAAAACAGGAAACCCCAACGATGAAGACTCTCGTCGTCTGCTCCGGCGGATTGGACTCCATTTCCCTTGCTCACAAGGTGGCAGCGGAGCACGAACTCGCCGGCCTCCTATCCTTCGATTACGGCCAAAGGCACAGCAAGGAATTGGACTTCGCCGGCCTTTGCGCGGAGCGTCTGAACGTCCCGCACAGCATCATCGACATCCGCGAAATCGGCCGCGGCCTTTCCGGCTCCGCGCTGACTGACAATGTGGAGGTACCCGATGGGCACTACGCCGAAGACATGATGAAGGTCACGGTGGTGCCCAACCGGAACGCCATCATGTTGGCCATCGCCTTCGGCTTCGCGGCCGCGCGCAAGTCGGAAGCGGTGGCGACCGCCGTGCATGGTGGCGATCACTTCATCTACCCGGACTGCCGGCCAGCCTTCATCGACGCCTTCCAGATGATGCAAGACCGCGCGCTCGAAGGCTTCGCGAATATTCGCCTGTATACGCCTTATGTGAATCTCACGAAGGCGGACATAGTTGAGGATGGAGCCCGACACGGCACGCCATTTGCGGAGACCTGGTCCTGCTACAAGGGCGGCAAGCGTCACTGTGGACGGTGCGGGACGTGTGTCGAGCGGCGGGAGGCGTTTCATCTCTGTGGCCACCCAGACCCCACCGACTACGAGGACGCCGACTTCTGGCTCGACGCGTTGCGCAGGAGGAGCGTGTAATGTTCCGCATCACCAAGGAATTCCACTTTTCAGCCTCTCATCAACTCACGTCCCTGCCGCCTGACCACCAGTGCGCGCGCCTGCACGGGCATAACTACATCGTCGAAGTGGAGCTATCGGGCAAGGAACTGAACGAGCACGGCTTTGTCCGCGACTATCACGATTTGGCACCGCTCAAACGTTATATTGACGATAAATTCGACCACCGACATCTCAATGACGTGCTGGGACATGAAAAGGTTACCGCGGAATGTCTGGCCAGACACTTTTATGAATGGTGCAAGGCACGCTTGCCCGAAACCACGGCCGTGCGGGTTAGCGAAACGCCGAAAACATGGGCCGAATGCCGGCCATGACCGATACGCATCCCGCAATCCGCGTGAGTGAGATTTTCGGGCCGACGATCCAGGGCGAGGGCGTGCTCATCGGTCTGCCGACGGTCTTCGTCAGAACCGGCGGGTGCGATTATCGCTGTTCCTGGTGCGACAGCCTGCATGCGGTGGACAGGCAATTCCGGCATGAATGGCAGATGATGTCCTCCGACGCGGTGTGGCAAAACGTGGTCGCGCTTTCCGGCGGCCGCCCGTTGATGGTTTCGCTGTCAGGCGGCAATCCGGCTATCCAGCCTTTCGGTGCTCTCATCAAGCGAGGCCATGACGAGGGCTACCGATTTGCTCTGGAAACCCAAGGTTCCGTGGTCAGGGAATGGTTCGCCGAACTTGACGTGCTGGTTCTCAGCCCAAAGCCACCGTCAAGCGAAATGAGGACCGATTGGGCCACCATCGAGGCATGCTTCCAGGCGGCGCGGGACAAGCCGCAAGTCGTGCTGAAGCTCGTTGTTTTCGACGAAAATGACTATGCCTTTGCGAAAGAGGCCGCCGCGAGATTTCCGCGACTTCCAGTCTATCTGCAACCCGGCAATCACACGCCGCCACACCCCGGAGATGAAGACGCGCCTGTCGACGTTGATGGAATAATGAAACGCATGGAGTGGCTGGTTGATAGCGTAACCCGCGACAGGTGGTTCGAAGCCCGCGTGTTACCACAGCTGCACGTTATGCTCTGGGGTAACAAACGAGGCGTCTAGCCAGCACTCGCCGGGGGTGACAGCCTTCGGCATCCCATAGCAAGGAATCGACAATCAAGATGCCGATCACAGCCTCGTAAAGAGCTTGCGTCGACGGCTTTCCTGTCGCTGAGGCAGCATGTAGCGCGCCTAGAGCGACACTCCACCCTGACCGTTGGCCCTTCTGTCGAATAGGGACGCGCCAGCGGTCAGTGCAGAAAATCCACATAAGCACGATATGAAGGATTGCTGACGAATGTCATTGCTAACGCTGAGGCGTCGCTCGCTGTCGCCGGCTCGCATTTCGAGCCCGATGAAGTTTGACTGGCAAGGTCCTCCAGCGCTTTGCGGATCAAGTCGTCCCGCGGTGAACGGCGCTCGCTGCCGGCCAGCTCTCGTGAACGCCGCGCAAGAATTGGGGGCAAAGCGAAAGCCGTCATTAGGCCAGCTGCTATCTGCAATCGACAGCTATGAACCCTCGCAATCTCCAGTGCTGCGGAAATGGCTCGCAATCGATCAAACGCGATTGACGCGAATTTTACGATCAAAATGCTCAAACTGCAGCTGAGTGCCTGGCCGTTCCACCCTCGAAATATTTGTCGAACTTCACCGCAATGCTCCTTACGAAGGGGCGATTTTCCGCCGGCACGACGAATCTGTCGCCTTGGAGTTCAAGCAGTCGAGCAGGATCCTTAAGGGCTATGGAGCTTGCCTGACTAAGGAGCTTTTGGCCGGCTTTCCCGAAGCTCTCCACCAGGTCGACCGCCGAGAAGGCGAAATCGCACATCAGTCGCTCAATGATCCAGCCCCGGACGCGATCGTCGTCGGAAAATGCTATGCCGCGGACGGCGGCCAGCTTCCCCTCTTCCATCATGCTCCGGTATTCGCCGGTCGAAGGCATGTTCTGCACATAGCCTTGACGAAACCGGCCGATGGACGAAGAGCCAAGTCCAATCAACGTCTCGCAGCGATCCTCGGTGTAACCCTGAAAATTGCGATGCAACGCTCCCGCGCGGGCCGCTATCGCCAACGCATCGCCCGGCCTTGCGAAATGGTCGAGCCCGATTAATTCGAACCCCTTGTCCTCGATCGCTCGCGCAGCAAGTTGCGATTGCGCAAACCGCTCCGTGGGACCGGGGAGCCATGCCTCGTCGATCATCGTCTGATGTTTCTTGAACCAGGGCACGTGAGCATAGCCGAACAGGGCGATCCTGTCCGGTTCCAGGGTGAGCGCCTGCGCCACGGTGGAACGCACGCTCTCGCTGGTTTGATGCGGCAGGCCATAGAGCAGATCAAGGTTCACGGAATCTACTCCCCTGGAGCGAACGCCATCGACGACTGCCTTGGTCTGCAAGAAACTTTGCTCGCGGTTGATCGCCCTTTGCACTTTCGGATCGAAGTCCTGCACGCCGAGGCTCGCCCGCGTCATACCGATTTCGGCAAGCGCGTCGAGGCGGGCTCCGTCCATCTCGTTCGGATCGATCTCGACACTGATCTTGGCATCGTCGAGAAAATCGAAATTGTCTCGCAGCGCCGTCCCCAATGTCACCAGATGCTGCGGCTTCAGCATGGTCGGCGAACCGCCCCCGAAATGAACCGCGCGAACTCGGCCCTTGCCGCTGACAAGGCTGCCAACCGTCGCGATCTCTGCATACAACGACTGCAAATAGGCGGCGACCGGCGCATAGTGACGTGTATGCTTGGTATGGCACGCGCAAAACCAGCAGAGCCTGTCGCAATAGGGAATATGCAGGTAAAGCGATATCTCCCCGCCGCCTTCGAGCGCCTCCAGCCAGCCACGATAAACGACTGCATCGACACCTCGATGGAAATGCGGTGTGCTGGGGTAACTGGTATAGCGCGGGACATTCTCGAGTCTGGCAGCCAGTTCCGATCTCATAAAGTTGTCAACCTGTTTGAGTCGCCGGACTGTGGACGCACAGATGAGCCAAAGCACTGATCTCGGTCAGCCTCCAGCATGACAAACTGCCGCAAGGATTTTTCTACCGTCGATTGTTATGGTGCCGGCGCTTGGGACCGGGAGGGCGATCAGATCGGGAGAGCGATCAATGACACTACGGCACGGCCTTCACAGTTCCGGCATCCCCGCCTATTGCCTGTCTTGCCAGGCACGGCACCGTGGCCTCTGCAGCGCACTCGATCCAGATCGTTTGGCCAAGCTCGCCAAGACTTCGTCGCGGCATAGGGTCGAACCGGGCGTCGAACTGGTAGGCGATGCCGAGGCCCTCAACAGCTATTCGAACGTGCTTTCGGGCGTGGTGAAGCTGACGAAGAGCCTCTCGGACGGCCGCCAGCAAATCGTCGGTCTCCGGTTCGCGCCGGATTTTCTGGGACAGCCCTTCAAGGCGAAAAGCGCGATCCATGCCGAAGCGGCAACGACTGTCTCGATATGCTCGTTTCCGAAAGAGGCAATCGAAAAGATGATGAAGCAATCACCGGAGCTCGAGCATCGCCTGCTCAAGCAGACGCTGAACGAGCTCGACGAAGCACGCGAATGGATGGTGACTCTGGGCTGCAAGACCGCGCCTGAGAAGGTAGCGAGCTTTCTTCTTATGATCGCCCGCAACATCGGTTCCAGTGTTGGCCCGGCAGGCAGATCGGCGTGCTTCGAGCTGCCGCTGACGCGCGCCGACATCTCTGATTTTCTTGGAATTACAAATGAGACGGTGAGCCGTCAGCTGACCAGACTGAGAATGGACGGCGTGATCCGGATCGAGAACAGCCGCCGTGTCACAGTAGACGACATGAGCCGGCTGGAACAACGTTGCGGTGGGCGGTGGCCGAGGCGATACCGCCGTTGAACGAGACCTGAGTGTCGCTCCGGCCGGCTCGTTCTTGGTCGGCGTGGCCGCCTGTCCCATTCCCGCCCGCTCCATTCGCTATGCTCCCGTGTTGGGGACTATGCGGCTACGCGGTGAGCGGGCAGGGGGTCCTTTCTACAACGCTGCTGCTTTCGTCAGATGACGCCGAATAAATCGCGCCGGTTTGATACTTGCGAGTCATTCCGCAGAGCGGCCGAGCTGCTCGTGGACATACGGCTCATCGATTTCGGCCGTGGAGGCAAGGCCCGGCTCGACCCGAATGCCACACCTTTGCTGTTCGCCTTCGGGCAGATCGCCGCACGCGCTAGCCGCAAACCCGCGCGTTTGATGAGACGGGTAACTTCTTTGCCGCTGAGTGGCCGGGCAGCGATCTTTTTGCTGTCAAATGGCTTACAGAACTGACCCGATCGGCGTCCAATTTTTCGCAGCCGGTCACACCTTACGTGTCCTGCGGTGCGGAGACGTCCGCCGCCTGGCTCAGATGACTCTTGGATTGAACGAATCGCGATAACGCACCTCGAAACTGGAGAGAGCTGATTGGATCGAGTGATACCACTTTGGGATTTGCGAGATCTGCGTGCTCGAGCGCAGACAGTGTTCGCGTGCGGTTCTGGCCATCTCATCGAAATCACTGTAACCGACCGCAAGGCGATGCATCATTTCTGCAGCTTTGGCCTCGATGTCCGGCTCGTCGAGGACAACGCCATTAAGCCCATTTACGACCTGCCTCTTCAGGCCAAAGGCGGACGACACTACGACGGGTTTGCCTCGGAACAGAGCCTCTGTTGCCGTAAGACCGAAGCCCTCTTCGCGAGATAGCGCAAATACTCCATGGGCGTTCTGTTGCAGCCGGCCGACGATTTCCGCATTTGCGTCGTGGTCCTTCATCGAAATACAGACCAGATACACGCGCCGCCGCACTTCCTCCGATAATTGAGTGCATAATAGGACGCATTTCTCGAAATACTCCCGTCCTTCAGGATCGTCGGCAACATCCAAAGGATCCGGTCCCGCGATCACCAGGCGTGTATCGTAGGCTTCCGCGAGCGCCGTTTTCACAAAGCGATCGTAAGCCGCGATAATCCGGTCAATACCTTTCAGTCCATCCCATCGCGATACATGAAGGAAATACCGTGAGCCGAGAATGTCCTGAAGGGAGGGGGTGGGCTCGAATTCTTGGCTGTTGAACGAAACCAAATGGTCTAGCCTCTGGCCCGCTCGCCCTTCATAATTGCGGTTCTTGCTTGAAAATGGGCTGATTGAAGGCGGGATGATATCTATGGGCAGATCAGTATCAAAGGCATATTCCTTGTCGCTTAGGACAATGCGTTGGAATTGATGGAGGTATTCGCCCAAGAGTTTCCAGATTTCGTCGACCGTCGGGGTGCGCTTCGGATATCCGATGTGGCATCGCCAGATTGCCGGGTGTGGGTGAGATTCAAGGAACTTCGCAACTGCAACAAGGGGCTGCGGATCATGAATTACCAGAAAGCCATCAGGCCTGATGATCCTTTCCAGCTCCGCAGCGCCTTTCTTCGATGCCTCAAGATAATGCGGGAGCAGATCATTTAAGCCTGCCACCTTGACGTCGTGAAGAGAATTATGAAGCGCTTTGGTGAATTGAAAAAATTGTTCTTCCTTCGGTTTAAAGATGAGCCAACGCACGTCAAAACCAAGCTCCCGAAGCAGGCAAATGTGGTGTGGAAGCATTTCGGCCACCCCGCCGCCGAATGCGGTGGAATTTACGTGCCAAATACAGCGGCTGCCGATCATGTTACGAGCTTCTCCGGACGAACGAAATAGTTCGTCGAGGAGGTCCCCATAATGGTTTCTCTCCGCCGTGTAATGGGCAAGTACCGAGCCCTCTACCAGCACCTCATCAAAAAGTGAGGTGCGGGGTTTCGTTGATACTTTCATTCGTGGCCCCCTCCCTTAGGTCTGTGGAGCAGGTTCAACTCAGCTGGTTTGAAAGGAAGCCTCGCCAAAGTTCTCTATCCAATCCCTTGTGTCAGGATGATCTCTGGCATTGGGGCCGACGCCGACGCAGTCGCAGCCTGCCGCGATCGCCGCTTCAATTCCGGTGGGGGAATCCTCAAAAACCAAGCATCTTTTGCCGGCGATGCCCAGCATTCTCAACAGCGTTTGATAGGGTTGCGGATACGGCTTTCCCTGACTGACGTCCTCGGCTGCAATCATGATCCGCGGCCAGGAGAGTCCAGCCGCCTCAAGGCGGGCAAGGGCCGAAACCCGTGCCGAAGAGGTGACAATAGATCGCCTTTCTGCTGGGATAGAGCTATAGAACTCTACGGCGCCCTCGATCGGTTGCAACAGTCCCATCGCTTGAACTTCGTAACCCGCAATGCGATTTGCCTCGCGTTCTGGCGAGAGATCGGGCGCGATCGCCGCCACCAAATCGACGTCGCGGCGGGCGGCCGACATTCGCACCGCGTTCTCCGGAGAGATCCGTTCCTCCCGTGCCCATCGACGGAGTGCGCTTTCGACCACAGCCTCCGAATCTACAAGGGTTCCGTCCAGATCGAAGGCTACGTGATCATAGTCGTCGAGGTGAACATTAACGGTTGCGGTTTTCCTGCGATTTTTCAAGGCTTTCCACCCCATATCAGCCCCAATGATGCTTATTGGAAAGGCCGGCTCTTTCTGTGGTGTGAAATGCCTCCGCGCACTATTCGACCATGGGCTGGGTCAGTGACCTGTGCAGTCATGTCACCGTCCCAACCGTGTGCCGGCTGCAAAGCGGCAAAAAATGCACCGTCCATGGAGCCAGGACCGAGCATCTAAATTGCGCCTTTACCGAGTGACATAGCCATTCGCCTGGCGTTGGCCATGATTGTGTGGGTCGGATTGCTGTTCCCGGCGAAGTTCATAACGGAGCCATCCATCACATGGATGTTAGTCAACCCATGGACCCTGCCGCAGCTGTCCACGACCGAGTTCCTCGGATCACTACCGGCGCGCATCGTGCCGTGCAGGTGGGAGCTGCCTTTTCCCGGGAAATATGGCTCTCGCTCGATGCGGAATGCGCCAAGGTGGCGCAGAATTTCATCCGCGCGGTCGGCGAGAAAATTGATTCGTGCACGGTCATTTTCCGAGCTTCGGTATTCAAAACGGATATAAGGGGTACCGTACTGGTCAGCGGCCTCGTCAAGCGACACGCGGTTATGCGACCATGGCTCTTCTCCGGCTATGTAGTGCAGGCGCACGACGCCTACGTTCTCATTCGGCGAAGCGAAATTCGCTTCATAAATGAGCCCACCAAATTTGCATGGCGCGCCGTTATGTTCGTAGAACTCATCGGTATAAACGGTCGAATGCGGTCCCCAGTGGGGAGCAAATGCATCGGAGCCCCGATCGGCTCGCTTCATGTAGCCGACGGAGTAGCCGCCAATCTTGAACGAGAGGCCGCGTCCAACGAGGCCGGAGTCGTTTCCTATTCCCTTTGGAGCATGGTCACCCTTCGACCGGAGCATCAATGCCGCTGTTTGTATCGCGTTTGCGCAGACGATTACCCTTTCAATTGGGATCCGGATCAGTTCCGATGAGAGCGGCACATAGCACTCAAGGGCTCCAGCCCGACCGTCGTTCTGCATTTGGATCCGGTTGACGAAACAGCCGTATAGAACCGAGATTGACCCTGGCAGGGCGGAGTCATCCAAAATGTTTCTTGCAAGCACTGATGCTCTCGCATCCGTAGGGCACGCGAGTTCATCGCAAGCCGAACAATTGATGCATCCCTTGTTGGTCCCTGGCGGCCTGATTGCTAGTGGGATGGTTTTTGATCTTATGCCGAGTTCCTGCATTGCATTGGATAACATCAGCCCACGCTGACTGGGTGGATACGATGGAAACCCATTTGCGCCACTGATCTCCAAGAGATGCTCGATCTCCAAATAGTAGGGTTCGAGCTCCTCGAGGGTAATCGGCCAGTCAATCGCCATGTCAGTCGTAAGATATTGGGAAGCTGACAGATCTGCTTGTCGGTATCTGAACGTTATCGCGTTGTAGAAACCCATCCCCCCGCCGACGCAGCACGCTGTCCAGGGGTTGCCATCGGCCTGGCCATTGGAAGTGAGTGCCTTGCTATAGGCCTCTTGATTAGGCCCGAGCATGGCGCCAGGACAAGCCGGGCCTCCATATTCCAGGACGGCCACATGGCACCCCTTTTCCGCAAGTGTCCGGGCGACGATCGATCCAGATGGCCCGGAGCCGACAACAACCGCATCGAAGTTTGTGTAATTACACGCATGCGCTGCAATGTGTCTGATGTCCGTCACGGGTAATAGTCTCCTGTGAGGTTTGTGGTAGCAGGCCAGCGGGCGGTGTTCGCGATTGACATCCGGAGGTGCCTTATATGGGACGCGTAGTGGGGGGCGGCGATGCCCGCCGGACCGGTGGCTGGGTGGCGACAGTTGACGAAAAGGCCGTCGTGTGTGGATGCCTTCAGAAGACCAGCGGCGGCGGCATTGGTGAGGTGACCATGAAAACGTCTTCTCCTTTTCAGTGACGTGTTGCGGATGGCAGCGCATTTACTGTGCCAACGAGAAACCGTTTTAACTCAATCCGATGCTTGTACTCTGGTAGTCGCATTTCCAACATTGTCGGACATTGGGCAGTGCCAAACGCCAAGCGCTTGCGGGCTCGATCCGCCGTCAGGAATCATGGACGCCGCAGTCTCAGCCTTCGTCCCGATACTCGTGTTCCTCTCCTTTTAGCGTAACCGTCTACTGGATGGCGATCCGGCGGTCGCTGGCGCCCACCGAAGTAAGGCGACAAGAGATCGGATTGCGCGATGGCGATAATCTCTCACTCAATGGCTTGAGCGGCCTCACGGCGGAACTGGTCCCTCGCGGGCGCCGTCGAACGGCTTCTCGAGCGCCTGGAAGGCCCTCGATGCCGAAAGCGAGTTCGGCGCGACAGTGCACATGAAGTGCGCATGCCGATCACAGGCTCGCTCGCTCAGATCCAGAGCTATTGGCCGAAGTTCGCCAGGGATTGGCCAGAACGGCTATGCCCGGCATCGAGAATGCATGTCGAGCCTTGGGGGTTGTCGAAGACTGCTTCAACTCGCGCGGGCAGAATCGGGCATCGGCATCGCAGGCCAGGCTATCGATACTGGCCCAACGTTCCTCGAGCAAAGCCAATGTGCCGGGCGGCTAGTCCTTGACGTCCACGGCTACGATTCTTCGACGGCTTGTCGAACCAGACCTTGGTGCGGCTGCCGATCGCCGGTTCCGTCCTTTTGGGACGGTCAGCCGAATCCGGCGCAGGGCTGGTGTTATTTTGCCCCCGTCTTTGGTGCCTGTTCAACAAAGCGACCGGGCAGCTTGAAATACGCGCGACGCGCGCAAAATGAGGAGCGGACCGCCGAATGAGCCTGCACCTGCACCTGTCCGCCTCCCTGCAGCACCGGCTCGGCGCTTATATTGACTCGGGTCAACGAAGCTTGCTGCGACGGCTCGCCGACACTCCGGTTCGGCTCATCAGCGGGGCGGGGAGCGGCGTCACGATCGTCACAGCGATGTTTAGGCAAACGGTCGCAGATAGCGCACCGGGCTGCATAGACAAATCAAGTGCGCGGTCCCGGAATTAGGTGGTTCGAGTTAATCTTGGGGTGGCTTCCTTGATTGTTCGGTTCATCCCTTGCTGGGTGTGGCTCAGTTCGCTCTGGACAGGAGGGTGTGTTGCCCGAGGTGGACGGAGCGAACCGAGCCACAGGTCGGCGATACCGCGGCCAGGCAGATGAAGGCAAGCGTAGAACGGTTTCGTTTGTAATGTAATTCGAAGCGCCGTGATTGCCAGCGCTTTCATAATATTAGATTCCGCGGTGTTCGCGGCTTACTTTCGACGGGCAGATCATCATGATCGACTCCTGTGTCAGCGTTCGTCAACATGCGGCCGTGGCAAAAAGGAGATGACGACGATGGTTGCTTGTTCCCGCGACGGGCCCACGACCAAGGATCACGTCGATGCCAAAGGCCGACCATTCGATCTCGTCCTAACTGCCTGGCAGGCACATGACCGCAAACCTGCCATGTGCAGCGCTCTCATCCGTCAGCTTGTCGAAAGCCAAGCCCCATAGAATCCAGCCGCCAGGCCGGCTCGAGCGGCTCGGAACAGGCAAAGGAGAATCGGATGGATCGCATTAAAACATCAATCCGTCCCGCGTCTCAGATTTCGCCCGCACAGACGACGCAGCCTTGCACAGCAGCAGAGCGGGCAGGCGAGCGTTCAGGAGCATCTGAACGCCTTGCAGCGGGGCCAGCATCGGCAAGCCGTTCCAAACAGCCGGCTTGCCCGGCGGCGGACCGGCTGTTGAATCGAGGGTGCTCCGCAAAGGGTGCACCTTCCACGTCGCAGACCCGTATCGACCTGCGCTCAATCAACAGGCGATTTGACCGGCACGCGCCATACGGTGTCCGCCGAGGCAGGCACCAAGCTGCCGTCGTGCAACAAACGCGCAGCCGCAAGCGCGGTCGCGAGCACCCGGACGAGGCGCTTTTTTTGTCGCTTACCCGCGCTCGGGCTGCAGCCAAGCTGAGCAGGAGTTCGATTGCGCTCGATATAACGGCGCTGCGCAAGTTCAGCACATGGCTTGACGAGAAGCACCGGGCGTTCGCGAACGTAAGGGCAACCTTCGCGGGCGACCACAGCAGCCTG
The DNA here is from genome assembly GCF_004023325.1 of Mesorhizobium sp. M1A.F.Ca.ET.072.01.1.1. Taxonomy (NCBI): domain Bacteria; kingdom Pseudomonadati; phylum Pseudomonadota; class Alphaproteobacteria; order Hyphomicrobiales; family Phyllobacteriaceae; genus Mesorhizobium; species Mesorhizobium sp. M1A.F.Ca.ET.072.01.1.1. The sequence continues at coordinate 22,076 of NZ_RZSF01000031.1, forward strand.
ACCGCCTCATGTCCGCCTGCATACTGATTACGAATAATCGCTAATGTAACGGGAAGCAGTAAACCAAGCGCTGGCCCGACCGCTAAATTGAAGCGAGTGATCCGCTCTGCAAAGCGGGGCGAGTCATGTGCCGGGGTTTCGGATTGGCATCGGTCGTCGCGGAATTGTAAGGGTGGAGCGCTAATCAGAATCGCACGAAGCGCCTGCATTCGATTTAAGGAAACTGCTATGCCATTTAGCGGGGAAGTGTTCACTCCCGAGGAAGTCGCGCTGCTTGGCCGCGTGTTTGATCGTACCGGCGTTCCTGCCGAATCCAGAACTGACCGGGAACAGCGGGCGCTCAACATCATCTTTCATTATCGAGCCGGCGTCACCGATGAGGCGGAACTCGAGCAATTGGCGAACAAGATAGCTTAGCGCGCCAGCCGCCAGCCATGGAATCGCCGCCAGATTAGGCGCATTCGTATTGCCGCCCAGGCTGCCCGGCGCCATACGCGCCTCGCGCGGCTTCGGAGCCGCTCCTTGCCATCTCTCGAATGGGGCTTTGGCGTCAGTCCAAGCCAGGCGGCGAAGTGACGGTCGACCGTGTGGATGAAGTAGAAGCGCAGCGCCGACACGATGCCTGTTCATGGTCGGGACCTGCATGCCGTCATCCTGCTGCCCGACCTGGAACCGGCGCAGATCGTCCGCTGTCGCCGTGTCCGGCGACCGGCCCAAGGAAGGTCGCGAACTCATGTCGTCGATCAACCGCTGCTGAAGCGGGCCGGCCGCAAGGGGTCTGGCCTACTACCTGCAAGCACGGCCAGAGCAGCTCCGGTTCGGAGGCAGCACCCGCTCGGTTGTGCTCGCGCCTTAGATCGAGGCTAACAGTCTAGCCAGCCGATGCCGCGGAAAGGGTAGGGGGACCTATCCGCCACCGCAGATAATAGGCGATACGCACCAGCTTGCTCGCCCCCGGTTAGGCGGCCTGAACTGCTACGCGCCGAACCACCGCTCCCTTACAATCGCATCGGCCAGGCCGGGGAGTGAAACCCGACAATGTCCGACAACCGACATGGTCCGTTTGGGTGCGGATGCGTTGCCCCGGAAGTCATTTCTGCTTGGCACGTTCCATGCTTACCCGATCTGTCGAACGCGTAGCGCACCAAGGAGCAAAACTTCATGACGATGTTCGCTGCAAACCCCGGCGGCTGGGTTTCCAAGGCCCTGCTGGTAACCATCTTAGCCTTCACCGGGATCAGGTCGCCAATGGCCGGCGAACGGTCGCCATCCGATTTCCTGCTCCACAATGGCATGGAAGTGGTCGTCATTCCTGACCATCGCGCGCCAGTCGTCACCCACATGGTCTGGTACAAGGTCGGCAGTGCCGACGAGCCGCCCGGCAAATCCGGCATCGCCCATTTCTTCGAGCATCTGATGTTCAAGGCAACCGCCCATCACACTGCCGGCGAGCTCGATCGCACGGTGTCCGAGATCGGCGGCTCCAAGAATGCCTTTACCTACTATGACTACACCGCTTTCCACGAGACGGTGCCGCCCTCGGCGCTCGAGCAGATGATGGGTTTCGAGGCCGACCGAATGCGCAACCTCATCCTCACCGATGACGTCGTCAAAACCGAGCGCGACGTGATCCTGGAGGAGCGCCGCTCGCGCATCGACAGTAATCCGCAGGCGGTGCTCGAAGAGGAGGTCGGTGCCACGCTCTGGCAGAATCAGCCCTATCGAATTTCGGTGATCGGCTGGATGCAGGAGATGGAACAGCTGAACCGAGAGGACGCGAAGGCGTTTTACGACGTCTACTACCACCCAAACAACGCGGTTCTGGTGGTGGCGGGCGACGTCGAACCGAATGCGGTGAAGGCGATGGCCGAACGCACCTACGGTAAGGTGGCGCGCGGGCCGGACCTGCCGCCGCGCATCCGCCCGGCGGAGCCCGAGCAGAATACCAGGCGCACTGTGACGCTCACCGACGCGCGTGTCTCCGTGCCGAGCTTTTCCACCCAGTGGGTTGTGCCGTCCTATCGCACGGCCAAGGAAGGCGAAGCCGAGGCGCTCGACCTGCTGGCCGAGATCCTGGGGGGCGATAACCGCAGCCGCCTTTACCAGCAGCTTGTGGTCAAGCAGGGCATCGCCGCCGAGGCCGCCGCCTTCTTCCATGGCACCATGCTCGACAACACCAACTTCACCGTCTATGGCGCACCGCGCGGCGATGCCAAGCTCGCCGATGTCGAAGCGGCGGTCGACGCCGAGATCGCCCGCATCGTCAAGGATGGCGTGACCGGCGACGAGTTGGAGCGCGCCAAGACCCGCTATGTCCGCTCGATGATCTTTGCCTGCGACAAGCAGAAAGACATGGCCAATATGTATGGCTCGACGCTCGCCACCGGCGGCAATGTGAAGGACGTCGAGGAATGGCCCGAGCGCATCCGCAAGGTCACCGCCGAGCAGGTGAAGCAAGTGGCCGCCCGCTACCTGGCGCTCGACCATTCGACCACCGGCTATCTTCTGCCGCAGCAACAGGTGGGGAATTGATGATGACCCTTGCCCTTGAACGGATGACCAGCGTTCCTTCCCCTGAAAGGCGAGAAGGAAAGGTATGCCGCGCCATCGCCACCCTGTGCTTTGCCCTGTTCTTCCTGCAGCTGCCGGCGCGTGACGCGCGCGCCGAGATGAACATCCAGGAGGTCAAGTCGAAGAAGGACGTCACCGCCTGGCTAGTGGAAGACCATTCGATACCGCTGATCGCCATCCGCTTCGTTTTCGATAGCGGCAGCGCGCAGGATCCAGCCGGCAAGGAGGGTCTGGCCAATCTGATGACCGGCCTGTTTGAAGAGGGCGCCGGCGACCTCGACAGCGAAGCCTTCCGTCGGAAGCTCGACGAGGCCGGCGCCGAGATGAGCTTCCAGGCGGCGCGCGACGGTACCTACGGCTCGATGCGCATGCTGTCGGAGGAGAAAGACGAGGCCTTCGAGCTGCTGAAGCTGGCGGTCAACAGCCCGCGCTTCGACCAGGCGCCGATCGACCGCATCCGCAGCCAGATTCTCTCCGGCATCCTCGCCAACGAGCGCGATCCCAACACGGTGGCGCAGCAGCGCTGGCTGCGCGCCCTCTATGGCCAGCATCCCTATGCGCGGCCGGACGAGGGCACCAAGGAGAGCTTGGCCACCATCACCTCCTCCGACATCAAGACTTTCCACAAGGCCAGTTTCGCCCGCCGCGGCCTGCATGTGGCTGTTGTCGGCGACATCGACGCCGCGACGCTGAGCGGCAAGCTGGACGAAGTATTCGGCGACCTGCCGCAGGCGGATACGCTCGCCCCCGTGGCCGACGTCACGCCCAGGCTCGGCCAGCAGTTGGAGGTGAATTACGACCTGCCGCAGACCTCGCTGCAGCTCGCCTGGCCGGGGGTGAAGCGTAGCTCACCCGACTTCTACGCCGCCGTGCTGATGAACGAGATCCTCGGCGGCTCGTCGTTTACCTCGCGGCTCTTCGAAGAAGTGCGCGAGAAGCGCGGTCTCGCCTACGGCGTCAGCTCCGATCTGGTCGACCATGATCATTCCAATGCGCTGGTGGTGGCGACCGCGACACGCTCCGACCGCGCCGCCGAGACGCTTGCCATCGTGCGCAAGGTGGTGAAGGAGATGGCCGAGAAGGGGCCGACCGAGGAGGAGCTCGCGGCGACTAAGAAATACCTGATCGGCTCGTTTGCAATTAACCACCTCAAGTCTTCAGATTCGATTGCGGCGACACTGGTCGGGCTGCAGCGCGACAATTTCGCCATGGACTATATCAAAAATCGCGCTGCGCTGATCGAAGCAGTATCTCTGGAGGATGTCAGGACGGAGGCTAGGAAGCTTCTGTCGGCCGATCCGACCGTCATGATCGTCGGGCCACCGCTCACCGATATTAAAGGATGAGCGGCAGCTTCCATGCTGGTTAGCAAGGCACCGAATCGCTTGAGCTTGCATCGCCCATGCGCAGCGTAATCGGCCGCGATACGGTCGTCTTCGAGCCATTGCGTTGCGCCGAGCGCCAGCCGATGCGCTGCAGCGCCTGCTTCGGCAGCCTGGCCCATTCCGGCAGCCTGGGAAAGTCCTGCCGTCTGGCGCCAGATCGGCCCAACGCCAGGGTGCGGGAACGACACCAGACGACGAGGCGGCGCTGGAATCAGCGCTCAGAAGCTCAAAGTCAGTCAATGCTGCGTGGCAAGCCGACGCCGGGAAGGCTGTGCCTCGGTTTTAAGCAATCGGAAGTGGCCGATCTACGATGTTGAGGCGTCAACTCAGCTGCCACAACTCGACTTATCATAGCGGGCCGCGGATCGCGTGCGCCGCAATTTCTTTCGTAAGCTCCGCCTAGACAGAAAGGCGGTGGCATTAGCGCGAGGAAATACCTAAGATGATCACTGTCGAGTCATCGCCCGTTGCCCGCCAGCATACCAGTGGTTGCGGCGGGGCCATGGTGTATCTCGGTGTTCTGGTCAGAGTAGCGGGTCTGGCCGCTATGGCTTTTCCTGCGGGCGGTACTTGCCCGCGTTGCCGCCAGCGTCCAGTGTCTTTCAGCCCGTATTCGGCATCGCCGCCGCGTGCCGGCTGAGGCATAGATAAGATTGCTATAGCTCACATTTTTTGCTATCATGAGTTATAGAAAGGCGCTCTATAGCTCATGGCATGGAATTGGGAGCAGGCCGACTGGCCGCATTTTACCTACGACAAGATGGCACTGGACCCGCTGGAAAGCGAGTTCCTATTGCGATCGGGCGAGTTCCTGGGCGTGTTTCGCCATGTCGGCCCCGATGACCGCGACCAGATACGCATCGATCTAATCAGCGAAGAGGCCTTGAAGACATCGGAGATCGAGGGGGAGTATCTCAACCGGGCAAGCCTGCAATCATCCTTGCGGCAGCAGCTTGGGCTCGGAGGCGAGAATAGGCGCATCCCGCCCGCCGAGCGGGGCATCGCCCAAATGATGGCCGACGTGTATCTGCATTTTGCCAACCCGCTTTCGCACCGCACGCTCTATGCTTGGCACAAGATGGTGATGTCCGGCGAGCGGCGCATCGGGACTATCGGCAACTATCGCCAGCATGCCGATGCCATGCAGATCGTCTCTAACCGGCTGGACAAACCCAAAGTGCATTTCGAGGCGCCGCCCTCATTGCGCGTGAAAGCCGAGATGGAGGCCTTTACCATTTGGTTCAACGATACCGCGCCCAAGGGCAAGACTCCGCTTCCCGCGCTCACACGCGCTGGTATCGCGCACCTTTATTTCGAGAGCATCCATCCGTTCGAAGACGGCAACGGCCGCATAGGACGTGCCCTTTGCGAAAAGGCGCTGGCGCAAAATCTGGGCGAGCCGAGCCTTATCGCCCTGGCCTACACGATCGAGCGTCGCCGCAAGGCCTATTACGATCATTTGGAGGCCAGCAACAAAAACAACGCAATCACCGATTGGCTGATCTACTTCGCCAGCACGATCCTAGAAGCGCAGCGCGTAACGCTCGCCCGCGTCGAATTCTCCGTTGCCAAGGCCAAGTTCTACGAGCACCACCGGGGGCAGTTCAACGAACGCCAGGAAAAAGCCGTCGCCCGGATGTTCCGGGAAGGTATCTACGGCTTTAAAGGAGGCCTCAGCGCCGAGAATTATATCGCCATCACTCAGGCATCCCGCGCCACGGCAACAAGGGACTTGCAGGACTTGGTGGCTAAAGGTGCGCTAACAAAAACCGGTGAACTCCGGCACACACGTTATACGCTGAATATTCGCGATGATCGCGCGTAAGCCCATCAGCGAATGAAGAGGAAGACTGTTAAAGAACCTGCTTGCCTCAATATCGGCGAATGGCGAGCAGCTACCCGGCAGGAAGTAGTGGAATGGATTACGCGCGACAGGAAATCTAAGAAAAAGAAAGGCGGCGCCATTCTCGCGGTTCGGTCGCGGCTCAGGCCGGTAGATATCTACTGTTATCTGAAGGCTCGCTTTGGCGCACCGAACGGTTTTCAAAACTTCCTGCGCAAGGATGACAGCGATAACTGGATACACTGGGACTACAACCTCAAGGCCGGCCAGACCGACGTGTATATCTGCGGCATGTCGCGCGAAGTTCATATCATGGTCGGCGATGCGCTCACGCACAAGCAGTGGCGGGACCTGATTGTCGGCATCAGAAATGATTATGCGAGAATCGGCCCGCAGAAATCCGCGGTGCTGCAAAGCCTGGAAAAATTCGTCGTCTTTCAGAATAAGTTCGTCAGTATCGCAGGCCTGTGCGCCGATTTGCACGCAGCCATTCTTGATGCTCCGGCAAAGACGGCTTTTCCGAAAAGATCGCCGACTGCCAAATCGCGGCTGAAAACTTTAGAAAAAGCCATGCAAGGCGTATCCGCACGCGCAAACGATCTCTTTGGCAACTGTCTAAAGCTCCACCTTCTGATGCCGGTTATGGCCGAGGCCTACATCAATATGGTGATCCTCATGTTCACGCGCGATGAAATCCGAAACGCCCCGGAAGCCTATCAGGCCTTTATACGGGCCAAGATCCCTGACCGCCTCGCGCTGCTCAGCCAGCATTGCGATGGCTTTGCACGCGATATCGACAAAAGCACCAACGCTTATGCGCATTTCATGCGCGTAATCGACAAGAGAAATTTCGCATTGCACGGTAATGTCGATCCTATCCGCGAGCAGATCGAGGTGGTCTATTTCGACGGCAGGCGCCCGCTCTTCAATACGCCGGGAAACCATGTCGAAAGGTTCTTCGAGCATCTCGAAGCGATTCATCGGCCCGAAGAGGTCGTGTCGGATTACGAGGCCGTTCACGCATTTCTGTGGGAAATTTCGGAATGCCTGAAGCCTCGCACGCAGGCGTTCTTCAAGCAGGTCATTGAGGATGCATATCCCGGGTTCGAAGTGCATAAGAAACGGGCTACCCGTATCCTGCCCGACCATGTGATGATGGGTATGTTGCCAAGTATGCTCTACGACGACGACCTCGATGTTAAGTGGTGAGCGAGGAGAGCGTATTCTTTGGCCCAATAGCCCGAACCTGACACAAGAATTAGCGCGACATGACAAACATGATTGGAACGCCCAGGGCGACCAAAGACGCGCTCTCTCGAAAATATATTCGACGACTTGCGTCTTCTCGCGCAGATCGCCGGGGTCTTGCATGATATGTCTGCCATCATGTATCGCGATTGGATCGTTGCTATTGACTTGCGAGAAGGCAAGGTCGCCGACGATCCAGAAATGCGCCCCAACCTCCGCCATCGGTCTCAGTTCTTCCGCTTCCTGAAAGCGGACAGGTAACTTCGTTAGTTTGGAGGTGGCGACAGGGCCAAAAGCGAACGTTCCTCAGCGCTCTGAATCGATGACTTGACCGGGATCGGGCGAACGGCCCGAGATAGCTCAGGCCGTTCGCCTCAGTCGACATGGACACGATCGCAAGACTGTTGAGCCAAAGCGGCTTCAAGATCGGCGACAGTGGCGCTGTCGGGGTCAAGAATCTGAATTATGTCCGGGCCATAGCGGCTTGATCGCCGTGCAGGTGTGCACTCTCGCCTCGATCAGCCCGCGCCTTCGCCTGCGCCGACCAGCGCCGGCGCTGCGGCTCGCCTCCAGGCGGTTCGGAACCGACTCAAGGACATGGAAACTTCTATCAGCAGTCATAGGCGCAGACATAGAAATTGACACCTAAGCGAGTGCTCCTTGCAAATGTGTTGAACGTAAACTACGTTATGTTCAACACAGGAGGTTGGCATGGGTGCTCAAATCCATACTGCTGCAGACAGCGAAGCAAAGGTCGCGCTGACCCGTAACAAGCTCGTCCTTGAGCAGGCGAGGGCCATTGGTCTGCTCGGCTCTGCTAAGAACACGCGTTTGTCGGGGCGTGTACCGTCGGACCTGATCGCCGCGGCCAAGAAGCGCGCCCACGTCACTTCGGACACCGAGTTGTTGGAGCTTGCGCTGTCGCGCCTGGCGCTGGAGGACGATTTCGGGGCTCGTCTCGTCAAGCGCAAAGGCAGTATTCCCTCGGATATCGACCTTGGGATTTGATCTTTCCGAAACTCTGCGAGCACTCAAGCCCCAGAAACGCCAGGGAACGCTCGCGCGCCGGGCGGATGACGATCTGCCATGGAGCGACGACGAACCGATTATCGGCGGTCCATTGTTTCTGGACACCACCGTCTATCTGGATGTTCTGCAGGGTCGATCGCCGGCAGGGGTGGATACGCTTTTAACGTATAGGCTATGCCACCATTCGGCGGTGAGCCTTTCCGAGTTGACACACCTGTTCGGCCGACTGGATCCGAAGCATACCTCTACGAAGGCTGTTCTGGAAACGATCCAAGCCACGATCGCGGACGTACCAGAGCACAGACTTCATGCCCCAGATACTGCCATCTGGGGGCAAGCCGGCATCCTCGCTGGTCTGCTCTTCCGAATGAGCAATTTGCCAAAGGGCGAAGGTCACGAACGCAAGTTCCTCAACGACGCTCTGGTTTTCCTGCAGGCACGGCAACTGGGTGCAAGCGTACTCACGGGAAACATCCGGGACTTCGACTTTCTTTCCCAACTCGTTCCGACAGGGCGCATTGTTCTGTACCGCACCCCAACGTCGCGATCCGTATGAATTGGGGATGGTTCAGATCGTTCTAGATGACCAGTACGGCGCATTGCCGCCATTCCAAATGGTTGGAAACGGTCAAGTCGGGCCACCTCCGATGGAAAACGTCCCTTATTGCCACCCAAAGACGTGAAGCTGCCATTCGGTTTTCGGCCCGTCTCGGTCGTTCGGCGGGCAACCGTTGAGATCGCGCTCCTTCGATCGTCGAAGCCGTTGCGACCGTCGCGCTGCACCAGGCGCTCTCCTTAATCGCACAGGAGGGCGGGCTTTGCGCTGATCGCCTTTTCGAAGCGTTATGCTCGGGTGGTCCGCTTTCCGCTTTGGGAAAGGGCGATTACATAGAGCTGCTGCGCGGCATGGCTTCGGCGGACAATCGGCTGCTGGAGCAGGCGCCGGATGGTACGACCATGCTAGGGAAATCGGGGAGCAGCCTACGGCTGGCCGCGACTTTTACGCCGTGTTTTCGACGGACGAGGAGTGGCGGATCGTCTGCGGCGGGCGCACCCTTGGCGCCATCCCGATCTCGAACCCGGCCGCCGTCGAAGTCGTGATCGCGTTCGCAGGGCAGCGCTGGCGCATCGCCGTTCAGGCTCCTATCCGCCCTTGATCGTTGATCTTCCTGATCGATCCAAGGTCTTGCGATTTGTCCTTTTTGCTGCGCCTATTCCCAAGTCAGGTGTTAACTGTCTTGGGCAGACCAACGCTGCAACCGATACGAAGGAGAATTCATGGCCACTGGGACTGTAAAATGGTTCAACAGCACGAAAGGTTACGGATTTATCCAGCCCGATGGGGGTGGCGCTGATGTGTTCGTTCACATTTCCGCCGGGGAGCGTGCGGGTCTTTCGACACTCGTTGATGGGCAAAAGGTCAAATACGAGATCGAGCAGGACCGCCGCACCGGGAAATCCTCAGCCGGCAGTCTCAGCAAAGCAAGCTGACTGGCTCTTGCACATGTATACGAGCCGAGGGCGAGCGCGGCGCCCGCAGACGAACCTCGATCGGCAGAAGCCCTGGACAAGCTGTGGAACACAGAGCGAAAGGCGGGTGACCCCCGCCTTTCAAGTCAGTACGCCGAACAACGATCAGCCCACGCCGTTTTTGCGGGACCTCTTTGCAGGGGCAGCCTGCTTTGTCTGATCAGGCTTTCGACCGAGCCCCAAGGTCTTGGCTAAAGCAGAGCGAGCCGCGGCATAATTCGGGGCAACCATCGGGTAGTCTGCGGGCAGGCCCCACTTGACGCGGTATTGGTCAGGCGTGAGGCCATGGTGGGTCGCGAGATGCCGCTTCAGCGACTTGAACCTCTTTCCGTCCTCCAGGCTGATGATGTAGTCGGGCGTGACCGATTTCTTGATGGGAACGGCAGGCGGGCGGGCTTCGGGCTCCGCGACCGGGGCGCCCAGCGTGCCCTTCAACGCGGCATGCACCTGGTCGATCAGGCCCGGAAGCTCGCCAACGGGGACCGGATTGTTCGACACGTACGCCGACACGACGTCCGCGGTAAGCTCTATGAGAGCGGCAGTATTGTTCTCGACTTCTTCTGTCACGGAGTGCTCCTAGTTGGGTGACGTAGGCAAAGAAGCGCTTCATTAATGAAGCCAGCTACAGAACGCAATGAATGTTGTGTGAGGTCTCTCCTCAATACCGGCTTCTCCAACCGACACCCAAGGCATACGCGCTAGTCACACCTTAAACCTGTAGCAGAACGGTTCATTGGCCCTACGGCCCTCGATGGACAGGTATGCCGCCAGAACATTCCGTCTTAGCTTTGGAGCAGCCAACGAAAATTACTTCGGTTCAGCACTTATAATGCCCTGATCCTGCCACTCTCCAGAGGCAATTGCGCCGAGGAGAAGTCTCCAACTAACCGTGCACGAACAGAGAGGGTTGCCAAATGAGCAGGGCGGCGCGCGCGGACGCGGCTTCGGTTTCGTCGGCGACATTCGCGCCGCTGGAGAACCCCACGTTTCGCGCAATCTGGCTCGCGGCACAGCTGTCCGGTCTGGGCTGGCTGTTTCAGACGGTTGCGGTCAGTTGGTTGATGGCGACTATCTCGACATCGGACGTAATGGTGGCCCTGGTGCAGACCTCAACGACGTTGCCCGTTTTCATCCTTTCGATCTTCGCCGGGGCCATCGCCGATAATTTCAGCCGCCGCACCGTCATGGCGCTGGGCTGGTGCGTGATCGCTGTGTCGTCGATCATGTTGACCGCGCTTGTCGGGCTGGGATTCTACAATCCATGGCTGATCCTCGCCTTCAGCTGCCTGGCCGGATGCGGCGCTGCCTTCACTGATCCGGCCTGGCATGCTTCCGTCGGAGACATCCTGCGAAAGCGCGAAGTTCCGGCCGCGGTCACGCTGATTTCGGTAGGCTACAATGCCATGCGAAGCATCGGTCCGGCGCTCGGCGGCGTTGTAGTCGCCTCCTTCGGACCACTGACGGCTTTTGCACTGGCGACGCTAACCTATGTGGCAATGCTGTGGGCGATAGGACTCAATAAATGGAACGGTCGCTCTTCGCCTCTTCCCCGTGAGCCATTGACCACCGCCATTCACGATGGTGCCCGGTTCACCGCGCTGTCAGGTGAGATCAAGGCGGCAATCGCGCGTGGAACTCTGTTCGGACTGACGAGCATTTCCATCCTCGCGCTACTGCCTCTCGTTGCTCGCGACCAACTCGAGGGAGGGCCGATCGCCTATGGTGTCCTGATGGCCGGATTTGGCGTGGGCGCCTTGTGCGCCGGCATTTCCAACAACGCGCTGAGACGGGCGCTGTCACAGGAGCGGCTGACGACGCTCGCATGCATCGCCTGCGCCGCCTGCTGCCTGGCGCTTGCCTTCACGCCTTCGCTGGGTGTGGCGGCTATCGCCTTGACGCTGGGAGGTGCGGGCTGGGTCGTCACCTGGACGGGGCTTGACGTCAGCGTACAACTGTCGAGCCCGCGGTGGGTGGTTGGCCGCACGCTCTCGATCTACTCGGCCCTCTCGTCGGGAGGCGTCGCGGCCGGAAGCTGGCTGTGGGGCGTGGTGGCCGAAAACTATTCGCTCGCGCTGGCGCTGGAGATCTCTGCGGGCGCTCTCTTGTTGGTCGCCGCCACCGGATTGCTGCTCCCGATCCGCCAGTGGAAAGAGGCCGACCAGGATTCACTTGGCTTCGAAACGCCAGCGCTCGCCCTCGACCTGAAGTCGAGAAGCGGCCCGATTGTCGTCAAGATCGAGTACCCGATACCGGAGGCCAATGTCGAAGCTTTCCTGGACCTGATGCGGGAGCGCCGACGGGTGCAGAGCCGGGCCGGCGCCCGGCACTGGAACCTCCAGCGCGACCTCCAGGAACCCTCGCATTGGACGGAGACATTCCGCACGCCGACCTGGATGGACTACCTTCGCCTCAACCACCGCCTGACCGCGGAGGACAAGGAGGTGGACCAGCGCCTCCTCGAACTGCAGGCGGGAGATCTGCCGCCCCGCACGAGGCTTGCGATCGAGCGGCCGACCGGGGCACCGCGAAGGCGGGAGCAGTCGGGGAGCTTCTTTTTCCGACGGTGATCTAGTCTCGATTTGGTAATCGCTAACTGCTCGAAGCGCAGGCATCATGAAGGACGGCAAAGGCCGCCGCGAAGTTCCATGGAGATAGAGCGTGGCTGGGGAATCGCTATCCACAGCTCTACAAGCCGAACAGTGGTGCCAACGACGCGCACGCTGCGGTCCCGCGCCGAAGCGCCTCCGGGCGCTCCGCCGTGCCGTCGTATGTCGCTCAAGTTTTAGACAGATCAGCGAAACACAACGGGCGGACCAGTCAATCGGCTGTCCATTCAATTCAATTCTGCGGGGTGTTCAGCTGGCGTGGCTGCGGGCCGCGTTGCGGGCGCGTTTCCGGTTCTCGCTCCGGATCGATGCCTAGGATTAGATCCCGACGGATTTTTCGATTGTACATGCAAGAGACACGAATTCCTTCGTGCTTTCCCACTGCGGGTAACGCCATCTGTGCCAACAAGAGCATTAAGGACGCTTCGGTTTGGGGGAATGTTCCCCGGCTTGGCCGCTGCCTGAATCGGCATCGTGCTTGCCGTTGCCGGCGAGTGCAACCTGCGCCGGAGTCTGGTCCTGAAGTACCCAGACCATCAGCCTCATCTTCGCCACCCTCCTAAAATACCGGACACCGAGATTTGATCGGAGTTTGTATGATGATTAGATTCGTTGTTGCGGCAGGTGCCTTGGCGCTGGTCGGCTCGCTCGCCATCCCGGCGGCGGCGCAAGAGACGTTCCATGGCTACGACTGCACGGATGATTGCTCCGGGCATGAGGCCGGCTACAGTTGGGCGGCAAGGAACGACATCAGTGACGAACGAGATTGCAACGGCGACAGCCAATCTTTCAATGAAGGCTGCCAGGCGTATGTCGAAGAGCAGGCGAATAATGCAGGTCGGAACCAGCCCGACGATGAAAACGAGGACGAGGATAGCGACGAATAGGGATAAGCTCGAGCTGTCTCTTGGTGCATTACGGTCAAGGCTGTCAGGCACGTGCCCAGCGGCAAGCTTCGAAACGGCGTCTCTGCTCAAGCGCAGAGCAGATTGGAGCAGTCGACGGAATCGCCGATCGTTCGTGCTGCCGCGGAATCGAGACGAAACCGTCAGATGCCGCATCTGTTGTGGCGCGCGTCAGCAGTGTCCAGCCCTGGGATGTAATCTGCTACTGTGCCCGCCCATGCCGATTGGACGATTCAACGCAAAGGCCGGGGGACACCCAGTGGGAATCAGAAAGCTCTGGCGAGACTCTATCGCGGCGTTCCGGGCAGGACGGGCGGGCGGAGAAGCGCTACGGGAATTTCAGGACGAACAAGAGATTCAGCGGCTCGGCGCCCAGTGGGGCAAGGCCAAGACACCTGCCGAGCGGGAGGCCGCCGGCTTAGAGGCCGTCAAATATGTGATCTATGGAGCTAAAGGTGAGTCCAGAGGGCCCCATTTAGCTGAAGAAGAAGAACTGCAATGGTCGGACAACCCCGGCGCGCGCGAAGCCTATCTGATCAAAAGATGGAACAATCCATATTTTGGGCCGTCCAGGCGAGCAGTTTCGACAGAAGAGCTTTCCGAAGCTAGGAAGACCGATCGCGACAAGTTCCTGGTCGCGCAGAACTCGTTGTCCGGTCTAGCAAAGGAAATTGGGGAACTGCCCTCGCCAATGACAGTCGGCGACCTGCATAAAGCCCGGCAAAGCCTCGATGAACTCGTCCAATTTGCCTTGAGCGTCGGTGGGGCAGCCAAAGAGGTGGCGGTAAAGGCTGACCAAATCCGCGATGCGGTCGTCTTAGCCATAGGTGAGGCGTTTTCAGGTGACACGGAAAAGTTAGAAAAGCTTGAGAGCGCGGATGCCTATCACAAGGACCATGTCCGAAAATTCCATTTGCCGATCGTGGCCGGTATCATCGGCATTGAGAGGATCATCCCTGATGACGAGCTGGTTCCGGCGCTCGTTTCCGAAGATCCGGCCACAATTTCAATTCTCCTTGATCTACTGCCCGAGGACGACCGCGTGGTGATGCAGGCAGCCGCTATGAAGCTGATCCTAAGGGTTCTGGAGGAAGGCTACATCGATCCCCAGCTCGACAAAAAGCTGGCCGTTCTTGCGCGTGAATAACCTGCAGTCGAGATCGACCGAGTCCAGCCGATCCGAATCCCAAGCAAAGCCCGAGGGTTGAAGGCGACCCGATTGACGCTACCCTCTACAGCAAGAACCACCAGATCTCCCGACGGGACTAATCTATCCTGTCTCAAACGAAAAGAGACAGGGCGGGGTATGCGCTGCACAGGACTAAAACGAGCGGCTCCAAGCCTGTTGCGAGCATTGCGAGAAGACTGGGATCAAACATGGTCTATAGCACTAGCCTACACCCATTGCGAAGCGGCTCAGAGGTCATCCGGCTTGAGGCTGCATAGGATGGGGGCGGCAAAAAGGCCTGCGATCGACAAAAAACCAACCGTTGCAACTAAAACCTTTTCGGGGTTGCCCTGGTGTGCTGGATTAGTTATTGCGCACCTGCGGCTCGGTTAGCTCTGTCCCACCTCGGCTTGAAGCGCGTCGGGGACCTCCTGGGAGGATGAGCAAACCGGGCCGCCCCCCGTTCAAGGTCGTCGAAAAGCGCTCTGTTATAGGGCCAGAAAGCGGCTTGGGCTCTAGCGGGGGTGCACCAGGGCTACCGGCCTAGCCGACGAGCTTTAAGCAGTAGCAACGCTGGCCGATTCGCATGTTTATCAGAGTTCGCCGTCTCGGCACCATGCGAACGCAAGAATGCCATTCATAGCCATGCCACCGTGACTTTCCCGCGCGCCGCGCTGCCGTATGTCCTCCTCCAAGTTCCGGAAGCATCGCTTTCTATTCCCATGCAGTCCTTCAGGATCGAGTACGACCGTGGCTGACCGTGCGACCTGATTACAGTACGGTCCCGGTCTAACGTACTCGCGTCGGTCACACCGTTCGCACGTCAGTTCAGTCGGCCCTTGTCCCTTGGCCAAATGCAAGGGTTTGCTCCGGCGGCTCTCAGATTCTGCTCAGCTGTCATAGCGCGTCAGTTTGTTGTCAGGTCAGCCAAGCTAAGTTCCGCCTCAAGCGAGCAATGGTTGTTAGGTGATGTTGAAGGTGATTGCGACCTCCCGACTGCGAGCGAAAGG
>NZ_RZSF01000320.1:0-7641 GCF_004023325.1 Mesorhizobium sp. M1A.F.Ca.ET.072.01.1.1
ATCTGGATGCGCACCGCATATTTTTGCTGTCCGTAGATCGAAACCTGCGCAACGCCATCGATGGTCGACAGCGAGGGCGAGATCACGTTTTCGGCGAAGGCGTCGAGGTCGGTGAGTGGAACGGTGTCGCTGACCAGCGACATCAGAAGAATCGGCGCATCGGCCGGATTGACCTTGCGATAGCTTGGCGGCGCCGTCATTTGCGGCGGCAGCGATTTTTGCGTGCGCGCAATGGCTGCCTGAACGTCCGCGGCAGCCGCGTCGATGTCGCGGTTGAGCACGAACTGGATGGCGATCGAGGTCTGGCCCAGCGAGTTGGTGGTCGAAATAGAATCGATGCCGGCAATGGTTGCGAACTGCTTGATCAGCGGCGTCGCGACCGAGGTCGCCATGGTCTCCGGCGAAGCGCCGGCCAGTTGGGCCGAGACATTCACCACCGGGAACTCCGCGCTGGGCAGCGCCGCAACCGGCAGGAACTTGTAAGCGAACAGTCCGCCCAGCACGAGGGCGAACGACATCAGCAGCGTGGCGACGGGCTTTCGTATGCAGAATTCGGAAATCATGGGCGGGCCTCGCCGGCCTTGTCGGCTTGTGCGACCTTAGGCGAATTTTGATCGCCACTGTTGCTCGCTGTCTTGCCTTCGTGCACCGTCGCGCCGTCCTTTAGCCTTGTCTGGCCTTCGACCACCACCTTCTCGCCGCCCTTGAGGCCTTGGCTGATGGCGCTGTTATCGCCCTCCGTCAGCGCCACCTGCACCGGCCGCATCTCGACCGTGTTGTCCGGCTTGACCACATAGACGAAGGGACCTTTCTGGCTCGGCTGCACCGCGACCGTCGGCACCGAGGTCATCTGCGGCATCGTGCCGGCATCAAGGATGACGTTCACATACTGCCCCGGCCAAAGCGAAAGAGCGGAGTTCGGTATGCTCGCCCGCGTGGCGATGGTGCCGGAGGCGGTGTCGACGCTGGAATCGACGAAATCGAGCGTGCCCTTGCCGATCGGCGTCGGATCGCCGTCCTTGGTCAGCGTCACGTCGCCTTGCTGTGGGCTCGCCAACGCCTTGTGCAATAAAGCAAGGTTGCTTTCCGGCAGAGTGAAATTCACCTGCAGCGGGTCCATCTGTGTGATGGTCACAAGCGGCGTCGTGGTGCTTGAGCCGTTGCTGGTGGTGACGAGATCCCCGACCGAGACGTTGACCGCTCCGAGCCTGCCTGAGATGGGCGCGCTGATGGTCGCGTAGCTTAACTGGACCGTATCGGCGTCGATCGTCGCCTTGTCGGCATCGATGGTGGCGGCCGCGGCCTTCTGCGCCGCCAGTGCCTGGTCGTAAGTCTGCTGCGTGCCAGCCTGCTTGGCGACAAGGTCCTTGGCGCGCTGAAGATCCGCCGTGGCGCTCACCAGCAGGGCCTGGTCCTTGACGAGCGTCGCCTGATCCTTGGCAAGCTGCGCCTTCAGCGCGCGGTCATCGAGCGAGAAGAGAAGGTCGCCGGCCTTGACCATTTGCCCGTCCTTCACCGCGATCGACACGATCTGGCTGGAGACACGGGCATTCACGCTGACCACCGACGGCGAGGAGACGAAGCCGATGGCGTAGCGGCGGATCGGAAAATCGGCGGTCGTCGCAGTTGCCGAAACGATAGAGGCGGAACGCGCGCCGCCAGCGCCGCCCTTCTGGCTGCCCGATGCCTTGTTCGTGTCGGCGCCGACTGCGTCGGCCTGCTGGCCGGAGATCAGCTGCTGCACCCTGCCCATCGTGGCGGGCGACAGATAAAGGCCGACACCTGCAAGGCAGACCAGAGCAACGACTGTAAAGGCGATTTTTCCGCGCATCGACAACTGGCCCTCTATCCGACACGCCGAAACCGGTGGTCTATTCTCAGCTCATTTCACGGCCATTGCCGCGAATTTCGCCGAATAGATAGGACAAGGCTTTGGCGGAAAAGGGCCAAAACGCGGGATTACGAAGATTTAATATGCACTGCACAATTGTTGTGCAGCCGGCTAACGTGCAGTGGCGATCCCTTAACGCAGCATCGGCCAGAGCGTCGCTGCGAGCAGCAGACCCATTCCTATGTTGAACCATTTCAGCCGCACGGGATCCGAAAGCAAGCCGCGCAGCGCGGTGCCGAACCCGGCCCACACGGAAACGCTGGGCAGGTTGACGATGGTGAAGGCGATCGAAATCAGCGCCACCGAGACGAACGGATGATCCGGATTGGTGTAGACGGCCATGGCAGTGATCGCCATCACCCACGCCTTCGGGTTGACCCATTGGAACGCGGCGGCATCGATGAAGCGCATCGGACGCGCCTTCGCCCCGTCCTTGCCACCCATCGAGCGCGACATGCCGATCTTCCAGGCAAGGTAGAGCAGATAGGCGGCGCCGGCGATTTTCAGCGCCATATGCAGCACCGGAAACGCTGTCAGCACCGCGCCGAGTCCGAAGCCGACGGCCAGCAGCAGAACCAGAAAACCGATGCTGATGCCGAGCATATGCGGAACCGTTCTGGATGCCGAAATTGACGCCGGAGGCCAGCAGCATGAGATTGTTCGGCCCTGGCGTGATCGACGTCACGAAGGCATAGACCAGGAGTGCAAGGAACGCGTTGGCGGACATCATATCCTCTCCGGATAGGTCAGTTATATTGTCCTTTTTCGGCAGGTGCGCAAAAGCCACGGACGGGTCGACCGCCGGGCCAGCGAGGAGAAGTTGATGCAGTCGGAGCGGTGGTGGCGCGCCTACATCCCCTGCGGGCCGCGGTTCATGGCTGCGACACCGGTGCGGCAGATCTCGACCAGGCCGAGCGGCTTCATGATGGCAATGAACTGGTCGAGCTTGGAACCCTTGCCGGTGATTTCGAAGATGAAATGCTCGGTGTTGGCGTCGATGACCGACGCGCGGAAGGCATCGGCCAGCCGCAGCGCCTCGACGCGGGCGTCGCCCGTGCCGGCGACCTTGACGAGCGCAAGCTCGCGCTCCAGCGGCCGCTCCTGGCCGAGCTCGTGCGAGCGCACGGTGAGATCGACCACGCGGTGCACTGGCACGATCCGCTCGAGCTGGTGCTTGATCTGCTCCAGCACATGCGGCGTGCCGCGCGTCACGATGGTGATACGCGACAAATGCTTCTCGTGCTCAGTCTCGGACACCGTAAGGCTTTCGATGTTGTAGCCGCGCCCCGAGAACAAGCCGATGACGCGGGCAAGCACGCCCGGCTCGTTGTCGACCAGCACGGAAAGCGTGTGCGTTTCCGGCTTTTCGGTTTCCTTGGCGATGAAGTAGGCGGAGCCGGTCGGCTGGAGCTGTGCGTTCATGACGTGAATCTCGATTTCAAACTTTGGCGCTAATTCTCTGTTTCCACACGGCTTCCGCCGCAGACGCTGCCTGCCGCTACACCAGTTCCCTGCCCTTGGCGTCGATGGCGTTGGCCACCGCCTCGTCGGTCGCCTCGTCAGGCAGGAGCATCTCGTTATGCGCCTTGCCGGACGGGATCATCGGGAAGCAGTTGGCGAGAGTCGCCACGCGGCAGTCGAACAGCACCGGCTTCTTCACCGAAATCATCTCGCGGATCGCGTCATCCAACTCGTCCGGCTTGTCGCAGCGTATGCCATGGCCGCCATAGGCGTCCGCCAGCTTGACGAAATCCGGCATCGCCTCGGTGTAGGAATGCGACAGCCGGTTGCCGTGCAGCAGCTGCTGCCACTGGCGCACCATGCCCATATACTGGTTGTTCAGGATGAAGATCTTGATCGGCGCGTCGTACTGCACGGCCGAGCTCATCTCCTGCATCGTCATCTGCACCGAAGCGTCGCCGGCGATGTCGATGACCAGCGCATTCGGATGTGCGATCTGCACGCCGAGCGCCGCGGGCAGGCCATATCCCATCGTGCCCAGGCCGCCCGAGGTCATCCAGCGGTTGGGCTTGTCGAAGTGATAGTGCTGCGCCGCCCACATCTGGTGCTGGCCGACTTCGGTGGTGATGTAGGTGTCCATATCCTTGGTCAGCGCATAGAGCCGCTGGATCGCATATTGCGGCATGATCACGTCGTTGTTCATCCTATAGGCGAGCGAGTCCCGCGCGCGCCATTTCGCGATCTGCTCCCACCATGGATAGAGCGCCTTCTTGTCGGCCTTGGCGGTCGCCCGCCACAGCCGCACCAGATCCTCCAGCACGCGGCCGACATCGCCCAGGATCGGCACGTCGGCATGGACGTTCTTGTTGATCGAGGACGGATCGATGTCGATATGGATCTTCTTCGAGTTCGGCGAGAACGCGGTCAGCCGGCCGGTGATGCGGTCGTCGAAGCGCGCGCCGATGCAGATCATCACGTCGCAATCATGCATGGCCATGTTGGCTTCGTAGGTGCCATGCATGCCGAGCATGCCGATCCAGTTCTTGCCCGAAGCCGGATAGGCACCGAGGCCCATCAGCGTCGAGGTGATCGGGAAACCGGTGAGGTCGACCAGCTCGCGCAGCAGATGGCTGGCTTCCGGACCTGAATTGATGACGCCGCCGCCGCTGTAGATGATCGGCCTCTTCGCGCCGGCCATCAATTCGACGGCGGCCTTCACCTTCTCCAGATCGCCCTGGACCTTCGGCTGATAGCTGGTGCGCGGCGCCGTTTGCGGCGGCACGTAGATGCCCTTGGCGAACTGCACATCCTTCGGAATGTCGACCACGACCGGGCCCGGCCGCCCGGTGGTCGCGACATGGAAGGCTTCATGGATGGTGGCGGCGAGCTCGTTGACGTCTTTCACCAGCCAATTGTGCTTGGTGCAGGGGCGCGTGATGCCGACGGTGTCGCATTCCTGGAAGGCGTCGGAGCCGATCAGCGAAGTCGGCACCTGACCGGTGAGACAGACCAGCGGAATGGAATCCATCAGCGCGTCCTGCAGCGGCGTCACCGCATTGGTGGCCCCGGGGCCGGACGTGACCAGCAGCACGCCGGCCTTGCCGGTCGAACGCGCATAGCCTTCGGCGGCATGGCCGGCACCCTGCTCGTGCCTGACCAGAATGTGCTCGACCTCATCCTGCTGGAAGATCTCGTCATAGATCGGAAGGACCGCGCCGCCCGGATAGCCGAAGACATGCTTGACGCCGTTGTCCTTCAGCGCCTGCACCACCATTTCGGCGCCGGTCATTTCGCGCCGCTCGTTATGTCCGTTGCTCATCGGTCTGGTCCCGTACTGTTCGCCATCTGGCGATTTGCTGGTCGTTTAGTTGGGTTTTGGGCAATAAAAAAGGCCCCCGAGGGAGCCTGTGGGATGCGCATGGGAGGTTTTCGCCCGGCGGTTACACCGCCTTGCCCACGCGCCAGCCTACGAGAATGAGTGCTGTTTTCATGGGCGCGGACAATAAGGTCGGTTCCGCGCCGCTGTCAACGGGCAATCTGTCGGTCCCATTGTTCAGCGGCGCGGATTGTTCAGGCCGCCAGCACCACACCCCTTGCCTGGTTACCGCCAACGCGTTTTGCCGGGTATGTCGAGACGCATGATGTTGCCGAGAAAACGTCTCTAGTCTTCGGCGGCGCACTATTGTCGGCAAGTGTGCCGGGTGGGGCGGCGCCGGTGATCACGTCGCGCTTTGGGTCGCGAACTTTTTCACCACCCGCTCCAGCAGCGGCACGTAGTCGCGAAAGGCGCGCGTCTTCATGTTGGCGACCTTGCCACCCTCGTCCCAGATGCGCACACGCACGGCTTCCTGATGGAATGGATTGCTGCGGAACTCCGCCACCTCCTCCGCGCTCATCGGCCCGCCCTGCAGCGACAGCGTATGGACCGAGGCCGGCGACAGCTTGCCGAAGTAGGAGGGATCGGTGGCGCAGAGATAACGCTTGGCCGCAACATGCAGCCTGACGCATTCGACGATGACCGGCGGAAAGAACGGCGCCAGCACCTCGCCACCCGCCTCGTCGTGGTGCTTGTCCTCGACGTCGTCGGGCGAATAGGTGCCGAGCTCGCTGGTGTAGTGGCCGATGTCGTGCAGCAGCGCCGCAGCCACAAGCTCCTCCGGCGCGCCATCCTGCTCGGCTAGCCACGCGCCCTGCAGCATATGCTCGGACATGGTGACCGGCTCGCCGAGATAGGATTC
This sequence comes from Mesorhizobium sp. M1A.F.Ca.ET.072.01.1.1, assembly GCF_004023325.1. Classification (NCBI taxonomy): domain Bacteria; kingdom Pseudomonadati; phylum Pseudomonadota; class Alphaproteobacteria; order Hyphomicrobiales; family Phyllobacteriaceae; genus Mesorhizobium; species Mesorhizobium sp. M1A.F.Ca.ET.072.01.1.1. The sequence continues at coordinate 6,091 of NZ_RZSF01000320.1, forward strand.
CGCGCCGCGACGCTCGAAAATGTCGGCGATGAACTCGACGATGTTGCCGGTGTTCAGTTCATTCGATTTCATTCGGCCGCCTCTCTGACATCGTGTTCGATTGCCGCCAGCGTGGACAGCAGGCCGTCCTTGTCGGCGTAGCAGCCCTGCAGCCAGCGCGTGCCGCTGCCGGAAAAGGCCTTGCGCGCATGCATGACGCGCGTGTTGTCGACGATGAACGACTGGCCCGCCTCGAGCTTGAAGGTCACCTCGAAGGCCGGATCCTCGATCAGTTCGGCGAACCGGCGATAGGCAGCGTAATATGCGTCCATTTCGGCGAACGGCACGTCGATGGTCGGCGCCAGCGAACGGTTGTTGAAGCGCACGCAGATGAGCTCGCCATCCGGTCCGAGCTCGATCATCGGGCGCTTGGACTGCAGCCGCACGCCCGATGAGCCGGCATATTCGAAGCGTGCCGGATAGGAGGAAAGCAACCGGAAGCCGTTCGAATTCTCCGCCTGCAGCGCGGCCGCCACCGCGAATCCGTCGACGACGCTGGATTCGCCGCCTTCCACCGTATTCTCGATACAGGCCAGGATCTGCAGCGTCGGCACCGGGTCGCGGTAGGGATTGTCGGTATGCGCCTGCAGGCCGAGATTGGTGTAGGCGAGATTGCTCGGATTGACCTCGGCGCGCACCTCGAACCAGCGCCCGTAATTGGTCTCCCTGATATATCCGAAGAGATCGGCCACGTTGCATAATGCCCCGGATTCGGCCGGCAGACCGTCCATGACGGCAAAGCCAAAGCTCCGCATCGCCGTCAGCCATTGCCGCAGAACATTCCTGTCCTGCCTGGCCTCAAGATAGGCCGCGCGCGGCACCGAACTCTGCATCGTGGCCTTGGTCCACCGCCGAATGTCGCTGCCGGTCCAGCCGGGCTGCCGATTTTCTTCACGGTCGTAAGTATGGCCACGAAGCCAGCTCGCGGGAAAGCTGACGGTCTTGTCTTCAGGCACGAACGTGACCACCAGCGCCTCGCCCTTGATCGTGGCCTCTCCGATCCGTGTCTCGGCCGGAATGTCCAGGATGGTGATCAGCCGCTGGCCGTTGCCGGCGCTGCGCGTCCTGTCGTCCAATGCGTTGTCGCGCAGCCACATGGCATTGAATCGGCTGCGTGTTCCGTCGTCCCAGCCAAGCGCGATCGTTCGCCCTTCGTCGCCAAGGATTGCTCTCGTCAGCATGTTTCTGAAACTCCCCTCTTGGGCCGTCGCCGCGGTATCGAGTGCATGCTGTCTTTGCCAAAGGCATAATTCAAATTATTGTTTTCACCCAATGCCGCCAAAAATCTAATGACTGGAAAAGCTGCCGATCTCATGCCTCCGCTCGACTGGCTACGCAGTTTCGAAGCGGCTGCGCGCCTGTCGAATTTCACCGCCGCGCCCGCCGAGCTCGGGCTCACGCAAGCCGCCGTCAGCCAGCACATCCGCTTTCTGGAAGAGCGTCTCAAGACGCGACTGTTCGCGCGGCTGGCACGCGGCGTGGCGTTGTCGCCGGAGGGCGCCGCCTATCTTC
>NZ_RZSF01000321.1:0-7571 GCF_004023325.1 Mesorhizobium sp. M1A.F.Ca.ET.072.01.1.1
GCATTGCGCATCGCATCGAGTACCAGGACACCTATTCGGTGGTCACCGACAAGCTGCCCGAAGGCAGCACCTATTGCTCGCTCTGCTCGCGGCTGAGGCGCGGCCATCTCTATCGCATCGCGCGCGAGGAGGGTTGCACCGCGCTGGTGCTCGGCCACCACCGTGAGGACATCCTCGAAACCTTCTTCATGAACCTGTTCCATGGCGGGCGTCTCGCCGCCATACCGCCGAAGCTTCTCAATGACGAGGGCGACGTCATGGTTCTGCGCCCGCTCGCCTATTGCGCCGAGGCGGATCTGGAGAAATTCGCCAATGCAATGAAGTTCCCAATCATCCCGTGCGATCTTTGCGGCAGCCAGGAAGGGCTGCAGCGCAACGCCATGAAGGCGATGCTCGACGATATCGAGAAGCGTATGCCTGGCCGCAAGGACACGATGATCCGCGCGATGACCAATGTGCGACCCTCGCATCTGCTCGACCGCAAACTGTTCGACTTCGCCGCGCTCGATGCGCGCCTTACCATGGGAAAAGACATTTCCGATGACGTTTGACATGCAAGCGATCGACTGGCTGGCCGAGCTTCTAGCTGACGCAGCCAGGGCCGAAATCATGCCGCGCTTTCGCCGGTTGGGCGAGGGCGATATTCGCCAGAAGACGTCCGCCGCCGATCTGGTTACGGAGGCGGACGTCAACGCCGAAAGGCTGATCACTGTCAGGCTGCGCGAGCGTTACCCTACAGCGATGATCGTCGGCGAGGAGACCTGCTCCGACAATCCGGCCTTGCTCAAAGGGCTCGGCGATGCCGCGCTGGCCTTCGTCATCGATCCGGTCGACGGCACCTTCAACTTCGCCTCCGGCGTGCCGCTGTTCGGCGTCATGCTCGGCGTCGTGGTCAACGGCGAGACGGTTGCCGGCATCATCCACGACCCGATCGGGAAGGACTGGCTGATCGGCGCCAGGGGGGCGGGCAGCCATATCCGCCACGCACATGGCGCGCTGGACAGGGTGCGGGTCGCCGAGCCGGTGCCGATCTCCGAGATGACCGGCGCGATCTCGTGGCAGTATCTGAAGGAACCGGAGCGCTCGCGGCTCGCTCGCAACCACACAAAGGCGCTGTCGCAGTTCGGCTATCGTTGCGCCGCGCACGAATACCGGCTGCTGGCGAGCGGCCATGCGCATTTCGTCGTCTACAACAAGCTGATGCCGTGGGACCATCTGGCCGGCGTGCTGATCCACCAGGAGGCTGGTGGTTATGCGGCGCGGATCGACGGCGATGCTTATCTGCCGTCGCATCTCGACGGCGGGTTGTTGGTGGCGCCAGACAAGGATAGCTGGAACGAACTGCGGCGCGAGCTCTGGGCGGAATAGGATCGATTGCGCCAGCGAGCCAGCCCGTCGGCTGGAACATGTCGATCTACAACCTCACGCAAATCCGGAGATGTGAATGAGCACCCGGTCCGCGATGGTCGCTCTGGCTCTCGCCATCGCCGTGACGATCACCGGTGCGGACGAAGCAGCGGCACGGAAGCGCGCCTGCGGCAGTCGCGATCCCGTAAACTCCATAGCGGAAATGTCGGCTGCCATTTACGCCTGCTGGCGGCCGCCTCGCGGAACTGCCGGTCTGTCCTTGACCCTTCGGTTCTCGCTCCGCCGAGACGGAACGCTCATTGGCAAGCCGCGCGCGACCTTCTCCGCACTCGGATCGAACGACGCATTGAACAGAGCCTTCGTTGCCTCGATCCTCGAGGCTCTCGATAAGGCCCTGCCGTTACCCTTTACCGAGAGCATGGGCGAGGCGATCGCAGGGCGCATACTTTCGCCCCGCTTCACGGCTGCGCTGGAGCGAAAATCCTGACCGCCTGGCCGTAGGCGAGGTCTCACACCGGCGGATTGTGGGGCTGGAACAGCCTTCCGCGCTCGGCGATCAGGATCATCAGCAGGGCAGCGAGGGAAACGCTGCAGAAGCCGGCGGCCAATGGCGTGACCGTGCCGTTATAGGCCTGGCCTATCAGCGTGCCGAGCAGGCCGCCAAGAAAGGTCTGCATGAAGCCGAGGATGGAGGACGCCGTGCCGGCAAGCTCGCCGAGCGGCTCCATCGCAAGCGCGTTGAAATTCGCGCCGAGACAGCCGAACGGAACCATCGCGCCGGCAAAGAAGGCGATGAACAGCCAGAGCGGCATCTCGATCTCCAGCGAGACGACGAGCCAGACCAGGCTGATGGCGAGGAAGAGCAGCAGCGCGCTCTGCGACAGGCGGCGCATGCCGACCTTGCCGACGAGCCGCGCGTTGAGGAAGTTCGAGAAGGCGAGCACGCCCGCGACGCCGGCGAAGATCAACGGAAACAGCTCGCCGACATGGAAGACTTCGAGATAGATCTGCTGCGCGGAATTGATGAAGCCGAACATGGCGCCGAAGATGAAGGTGCTGGCAAAGGCATAGCAAAGCGCGATGCGGTTGGTGAGCACGATGCGGAAACCGCCGACGACGGCGTTGACGGTTAAGGGCCGCCGGTATTCCGGATGCAGCGTCTCCGGCAAGCGCAACAGCGACCATGCCGACACGATGAGCGCGCCGACGGCCATGGTGACGAAGATCCAGTGCCAAGTGGCGAAGAGCATGATGAACTGGCCGATGCCGGGCGCGACGACCGGTATCGCCATGAACACCATGAAGATCAGCGACATGACCTCGGCCATGCGGCGGCCCTCGAAGGTGTCGCGCACGATGGAGACAGCGATGACGCGGGTGGCCGCCGCGCCGATGCCTTGCACGACACGGCAGGCGAGCAGGGTGGCAAAGGTCGGAGCAACAGCAGCGGCCGCTACCGCCGCCACATAGATGATCAGGCCGGCGACCAGCGGCGCACGGCGGCCGAAACGATCGGAAACCGGACCGAAGAAGAGCTGACCGGTGCCGAAGCCAAGGATGTAGGCTGTGATCACATACTGGCGGTGGTTTTCATTCTCGACGCCGAGCGAGGCGCCGATCTGCTGCAGTGCCGGCAGCATGATGTCGATGGCGAGCGAATTGAGCGCCATCAGCGCCGCGCAGAGCGCAATGAATTCCCAGCGCGGAATGGGTAAGCTTTTTGCCGACTGCTGCGCTAGTGCCTGATTGTCCACGGCAAAATCCGATCAATCAAACGAACACGCGCCGGTCGACCGGCGCATCAATTCGTCTCGTTCTCGAGTTCGAAAGCCAAAGTGCCGAGGTGGGGCGGCCCCGGATGTCACGGCGCAGCCGGCTGGGCCGGCCAGCGCGAGCTCAATCAGGCGGCGCCTTTGACGCTGACGCCTTTTTCGACCAGGAAATCCTGCAGCTCGCCGGCCTGGAACATCTCGCGCACGATGTCGCAACCGCCGACGAACTCGCCCTTGACGTAGAGCTGCGGAATGGTCGGCCAGTTGGAATAGTCCTTGATGCCCTGGCGCAGCTCGGCCGAGGTCAGCACGTTCACGCCTTTGTAGTCGACCCCGACATAGTCGAGGATCTGCACCACCTGGCCGGAGAACCCGCACTGCGGGAAGCCGGGGGTGCCCTTCATGAAGAGCACGACGTCGTTGCTCTTCACTTCGCTGTCGATGTAGTCGTTGATGCCGCTCATGGGGAATCCTTTCACGCCTGTGGGAGTCAGGCTCGAAGCATGTCCATTAAATAAACCCATAGGTTGGCTGAAACAAGACGTTAGCCGCGACGCACCCGAAATGGCGCAAAGCTTTGGTCCGCCATTGGGCCAAATCCGCCAGCCGGAACTCTTCCCACAAGCGGGCCGGCAGGCCGGTTCTCTTGTCCCGGTGCCGCTGACGGTTTCCCAGGTGCGCACGCGCCGGAATTATAGCTATAGCTAAATCTTGAAGCATGCGCTATCCTTGCCGGTGCCTTGGAGGAACGCGGATATGCGCGAAACGAAATCGCTGCTGGAACAAAAGCTCGATCGAAGGCTGCTTCTGGCCGGTGGCCTGGCGGCCGGCGGCACGGCGGTGATGGCGACCGCGGCGCGCGGGCAGACCGACCACGCCGGTCACGGAACGCCAGCGGCGGCCGAGCCGCAGCCGGCGCACCTGTCCGCGCATGGGGCGATGATCACCGTCGGCGAGGTCGAGGATGGCCGCAACGGTTTCGATCCGGTGAAGCTGCTGAGCGACTGGGAGACCGGGACGGTGTCGACGCTGCCGGACGGGCGGACACTGCGCAGCTTCGAGGTCACGGCCGAGGACAAGGAGATCGAGATCGCGCCCGGCATCCTGTTCCCCGCCTGGACCTACAATGGCCGCGTGCCGGGGCCGACGCTGCGGGCCACCGAAGGCGATCGCTTGAAGATCGTCTTCCGCAACAACGGCTCGCATCCGCATTCCATGCATTTCCACGGCATTCATGCAGCACGGATGGACGGCGTTCCCGGCGCCGGTCTGATCGGGCCGGGCGAGGAGTTCGTGTACGAGTTCGACGCCAGGCCGTTCGGCTGCCACCTCTATCATTGCCATGCGCTGCCGCTGAAGCGGCACATCCAGAAAGGTATGTACGGCGCCTTCATCATCGATCCCGATCCCGCTAGGCATCCGGAGCACGAGACGGTCGCCCGCTCGCGCCTGCTCGGCACGCCGGAGAATGCCGGCTGGCAGGAATTCGTAATGGTGATGAACGCCTTCGACACCAATTTCGACAACGAGAACGAGGTCTATGCCGTCAACACCGTCGCCCATGCCTACGCGAAGAAGCCGATACGGGTGCTGAAGGACAAGCCTGTCCGGATCTATCTCGTCAACGTGGTCGAGTTCGACCCGATCAACTCCTTCCATCTGCATGCCAATTTCTTCGACTACTACAATCAGGGCACGACGCTGACGCCGACACTCAGGACCGTCGATCTGATCACCCAGTGCCAGGCCGAGCGCGGTATCCTCGAGTTCCATTTCAGGGAGCACGAGCCAGGCCTCTACATGTTCCATCCCCACCAGTCGGAGTTTACCGAACTCGGCTGGTCGGGCATGTTCGACGTCGTGGAGGCCTTGTCGTGACCGATGTCAGTAGCACCTCCCGGGATACACAGGCCGGTCGGCCGCGCTGGCTCTCTCTGCTCTGGATAGTACTGCCGCTCGCCGTGCTCGGGCTCGCGGTTGCGTGGATGGTCTCTTCCGACCCGTTGGCCAGCTTTCGCAACGGCGCGCCGCCGGTCGAGAACCTGACCTTCGAGCGGACAATTATCGGAAACGACGGCATTCGAATCCTCGTGCGGGCCGGTGGGTCGGAACCGATGACGATCGCACAGGTCCAGGTCGACGACGCTTACTGGCAGTTCACGCAGGATCCGCCGGGGCCGATCCCGCGCGGCGCAACGGCATGGATCAGCCTGCCATACCCCTGGGTGCTGGGGGAGGCGCATGCGATCAATGTCGTAACCAGTACCGGGACAACATTCGGGCACGATATCGCCGTCGCCGTACCCACACCGACGCGCAGTTCACCTAGCTTTGCCGCGCAAGCGGTGCTCGGCGGCTTTGTCGGCATCCTGCCCGTGGCGATCGGCCTGATGTTCTATCCGGCACTACGCGGGGTCGGGCGGAACGGCATGGACTTTCTCCTGTCGATGACCGTCGGTCTGCTCGCCTTCCTTTTCGTCGACACGCTCGAGGACGCGTTCGAACTGGCCGGCGAAGCAGCCGCCCTGTTCCAGGGGTCGACCATGATCGTACTCGCAGCCACCGCCAGTTTCCTTCTGCTCATGGCGGCAGGCCGGCGCAGCGGGACACCGACCGGGCTGGCGCTTGCCACCTTCATCGCACTCGGCATCGGCCTGCACAATCTCGGCGAGGGGCTGGCGATCGGCGCCGCCTTCGTTTCGGGCGCAGCCGGGCTCGGCACGTTCCTGGTGCTTGGCTTCACCTTGCACAACATCACCGAAGGCATCGCCATCGCCGCCCCGATCCTGAAGCAGCGACCGCCGCTTAGGACCTTCGCCATGTTGACGCTGCTCGCGGGAGGTCCGGCCGTCGTCGGCCTATGGATCGGCAGCCTCGCCTATGCGCCACAATGGTCGGCGCTGGCGCTGGCGATCGGCGCCGGAGCGATCCTGCAAGTGATCGTCGAGATGGTTTCCCTGCAGCTTCGCCAGCGCCCCGATGGCTCGCGCGCCTTGCTCGCACCGGCTGCGATGGCCGGGCTGACAGCCGGGGTCGGCTTCATGTACCTCACGGCGATGCTGGTAAAGATCTGAACAACCGCGGCGTCAACACTCAGTCCGGAACGCTGGTCTGCAGGGCGAGCGCATGCAGCACGCCGCCCATATTGCCTTTCAGCGCGTCATAGACCATCTGGTGCTGCTGGACGCGGCTTTTGCCGCGGAAGCTCTCGGCCACCACTTCGGCAGCGTAGTGGTCGCCGTCACCAGCCAGATCGCGAATCGTCACCTTGGCGTCCGGAATGCCTTCCTTGATCAGCCGTTCGATGTCGTGCGCATCCATTGCCATGGCAGAAATCCTGTTTTCGAGCGGGCGCAGCCCGTGCGATGAGAGTCGGGGATAAGCGTAGAGCCTTTCCGGTCCGGATTGAAGCCGTTCCATCCGTGACCGAGGCTTCACGGGATATTCCGACCCGGCTGAGCCGCGTCGCCGGCGGACACATCCTCGCGCGTCGAGTAGGCGCGACCGAGGCTGAAGGTCAGCACATAGAGCGGCACGTTTATTGCGATGCCAACCATCGGCAAGTAGCTCTTCCACTGCCAGACCGGGGAGAAAAACGGCCGGCCGTAGCCATCGCACATAAGCGAAGAACCATACGCCCAAAGCGCTCCGATGGCGGCTGCAATGGCGAAGAGCTTGACGCAAGTGACGATATGCCTTGCCCGAGCCGGCTCCGGCAAAAGGCGCTGCCACAGCACCAGGCACAAAACAGGAATGGCGTAGACGAGGTCCTGAGCGGCCAGCAACGGAATTGCGCCGTTCGCCGCAGCAAGGAACTCGGCTCGCGTTTCGAGCCTTGGACAGACCTCGCTCGAGGTCGTCGCCAGCAGCAGAAAGACGAACGGGCCGAGGAACCAGAAAAAGAACAGCGACGGCCAGAAAACGGCTGCAAGCAGCGCCCGGACCGCCAGCCTGGTCAAATGGCCTGATCCATGAAGCGCGGGAACCAGCCCTCATGGGCGGCGGTCAATTCGCTGACCGGAACGGCACGCGCCTCGCCGAGCTTCAGCATGTCGCCACCGGTCGTGCCGATCCACGGCGCGAAGATGCCGAGCTTGCCCTGCTCCGCGCGGATCCTGTCCCATTCGTCGCTTTGCGGGTCGATCGACAAGGTCAGGAGATAACGTCCCTGGTCCTCGCCGAACCAGACCGGGATCGGATCGGTGCCGGTGAGACCGGGAATGGTGGCGCCGATGCCGGATGCCATCGCCATTTCGGCCAGCGCCACGGCAAGGCCGCCGTCGGAGACGTCGTGCGCGGCAGTCACGATGCCGGAAGCGATCAGCGCGCGCACATGGTCGCCGACGCGCTTTTCATGTTCGAGGTCGACGGGCGGCGGCGAACCGTCGGCGCGGCCGTGGATGTCGCGCAAATAGACCGACTGGCCGAGAT
>NZ_RZSF01000322.1:0-7557 GCF_004023325.1 Mesorhizobium sp. M1A.F.Ca.ET.072.01.1.1
GGTCTATACGGTCGGCCGCCAGATCGCCGAGGCGGTGCAGATCCACACCAAGGCTTCCCGCCCAGCGGCCATGAAGAAAGCCGAAGAGATGCTGCGTCTCGTCCGCATCGCGGACCCCGAGCGTCGCGTCAACAACTATCCTCACGAAATGTCCGGCGGCATGCGCCAGCGCGCCATGATCGCCATGGCTCTGGCCTGCTCGCCGGAACTGTTGATCGCCGACGAGCCGACGACGGCCCTGGACGTCACTATCCAGGCGCAGATCCTGCGGCTTATCATCGATCTGAAAGTGCGCACGGGAACGGCCGTGATGTTCATCACGCATGACCTGGGCGTTGTCGCCGAGACGTGCCAGCGCGTGGTCGTGATGTATGCTGGCCGGATCGTAGAACAGGCGAGTGTGATAGATCTGTTTGCGCGTCCCGCGCATCCCTACACTCAGGGCCTCATGCGCTCGGTGCCTGACCGGCGGCGCGGCCGACAGCGCCGCCTCCCGGAGATTCCCGGCATTGTGCCAAGCCTGCGCGAGCCCATCGTCGGCTGCAGCTTTGCGCCACGCTGCCCGTTCGCGATCGACATTTGCCGCGACAAGACGCCCGCCCTGCGAGATGTCGGGTCGGAGCACGCCGCGGCCTGCTGGCGCGCCGAAGAGGTGATGGGCGCATGAACGGTCCTCTGCTGAAAGTCGAGAAGCTGACCAAGCACTATCCGCTTGGCTCGGGACTCTTCAAGAAAACCATTCCGGTGATCCGGGCGGTGGAGGATGTATCCTTCAGCGTCGAGGCCGGCGAGACGCTCTGCATCGTCGGCGAATCCGGCTGCGGCAAGTCCACGGTAGCGCGGCTGCTGATGCGGCTCGTGGAGCCGACGGGCGGGCGTGTGCTGATCGACGGGACCGACATTGCCGGCCTCAAGAAGGGCGCGCTTCACGCCTGGCGCCGTCGCATGCAGATGGTCTTTCAGGATCCTTACTCCTCGCTGAACCCGCGCCTCACCGCCGGACAGATCATCACCGAACCGGTCGAGAACTTTGAGCGCCTCAGCCGGAAGCAGCGGCAGGCGCTTGCGGCGGAGCTTCTGCGAAAGGTCGGAATGTCGCCGGAGATGATGCACAGGCTCCCATCCGAATTGTCCGGCGGTCAGCGCCAGCGGCTCGGCATTGCACGCGCCCTGTCGCTCAACCCCTCGCTCATCATCGCCGACGAAGCGGTGTCGGCCCTTGACGTTTCCGTGCAGGCACAAATCTTGAATCTGCTTCTGGATCTCCAACAGCAGATGGACATCGCCTTCGTATTCATCTCGCATGACCTTGGCGTCGTGGAGCATATCGGCCACCGCGTCGCCGTCATGTATCTGGGGCGGATCGTGGAGCTTGCGCCGTGCGAGGCGCTCTTTGCCAAGCCGGTCCATCCCTACACCGAGGCGCTGATCGCGGCGGCACCCGTGCCGGACCCGACCCGGGCGCGGCTGGCGGTGCCCGTGGAAGGCGAGGTGCCAAGCCCCATCAATCCCCCGAGCGGGTGCGCGTTCCACCCGCGCTGCCCGCTCGCCGTCGAGCGCTGCCGCATCGAAGTCCCCCCTTTGGTGCCAATGGCAGATGGTCGCGTCGTGGCCTGCCATGTGCGTGCCCCGGCTACTGATATCGCGGCCCCGCCCGCTGCAGGGGCCCGCATGGCGCCTGAGAGGAGCGTCTCATGGCGATAGTAAAACAAGTGTTCGGAACGCTCGCGCCTTTGGAACCTACCGGGGGCCCGATCTTCCCGATCGACCGGGACATGAAGATCTAAGTCTCAGGATAACCTCGCAGAAAGCGGAAACCACTATGTCCACAAATACCATCACGCGCGTTCGCGCTAAGGGCGACGCCTTCTCCGTCGGCTTCGCGATCGGGCGGGCCAGCGCCGGTTTTCTCGAACACGCTCTGCGCGTCGAGGAATATCGCGCCCTGCACGCCCGCTGGCGCGGATCGGACTATCTGAAGACTCTTGAATCAGCGGCCCGCTCGGCCTATCCCCGCTTTGTGCGCGAGATCGAAGGCATTTCCGCAGGTGCTGGGCAAAATTTCGAACTGATGTTCCTTTGGAACTGCGCGCAAGACCTACCGCTTCCCAACAACGTCTCCCCGATGACGAAAGCCGTCGCCACCATGGGCTGCACCTCGCTCCTGATTCCGGCAGAAGGCGACGACCCGGCAATACTCGCCCACAATGAAGATGGCGAGGCGGAGTATCTCGGCGCCTGTCTCTGGGTCGAGGCCGAGCCCGAGGAGGGCCTGGCTTGGAGCAGCTTCACGTATCCCGGCAACCTGGCGGGGAGTTTCGGCCTGAACCAAGCCGGCCTCGTCCAGGCTATGAACAACATCACACCCAACGACCATCAGCCTGGTGTGCCGCGGCATTTCATCAATCGCGCGACGCTGGACGCGAAAGGGCTGGATGAAGCGATCGAAATTCTGAAACGCAAGGACCGCGCCAGCGGCTACCATCACAATCTCGGTGAGGTGAAGACGCGTCGGCTCGTATCTGTCGAGGCGCCGGCCTCAGGCTGCGCCGTTCGGGAGGCCGCCTCGCCCCGAGCCCACGCGAACCACATGCTTTGCGGGGAATTCGACAGCTTGAAGCAGACGATCAGTCTCTCTTCGCGCGATCGGCAGGAAGCGGCAGACCGAATGATTGCGGAAGGCGCGCTTGCGGGCGGCGCGGAGGCGGTGCTGTTCGATGAGACCACTCCTATCTATAAGAACGGAAAAAACGGAAGCACCCTGGCCACGGGCGTCTTCGAGCTTTTCCTTGATCGTATCGAATGGCGCATCCACGCCGCGCCACACGAGCGCGACACGCTAAGCGGAACGATGCGCGTCATCTAAATCGAAGGACCCTTACGCTTTCACAAACCAACTCCAGATCTCACTGAGCGAAAGCTAAGCCTACGAGGGCCGCCGGTTCGGTGACCGACTTCTCCGTCTAGCAACAACCGTTGCATTCACCTGCCGACAGGAAACTTCATTATGACATTCACTGTTTTGACCGCTGAATTCTCGACTGAATCCAACACCTTCAATAAGAATCGCGTCGACTATGATGCCTTCCACTGTTTGTTGGGGGACAATGCTGTAAAGGAGCGTGGAGACGCCAATACCGAGCTTGCCGGCTTCGGCGATTGCGCGCGCGACTACAGCTGGAAACCGATTCATGTGCTCAGCGCCAGCGCCGACTGTTTCGTTGTGACCCGCGACGCTTTCGATCGCCTGGGGGGGGCCATCGTCGCAGCGGCCGCTGAGCACAAGGCGACACTTGATGGCATCCTACTCGGCCTTCACGGTGCGATGGTGACGGAATTTTGCGAGGACGGCGAGGGTGAGCTCTTGGATCGACTGCGCGCAGCGGTCGGTCCGAGTATTCCGATTGCGATCACGCTCGATCCCCACGCCAACGTGACGCCGAAGATGTGCGAGCTCGCCAATATCGTCGTATCCGACAAAACGTACCCTCATGTTGAGATGCGCAAAGTCGGCCGCCAGGCCGGCGACATCCTTCAGCGCGCAATGAAGGGCGAGATTCGCCCACGCACCTTGCGCGTTCATCCACCGATGCTACGAGAGGCGAATAGCGGACGGACGGATGTTGGTCCGATGGTCGATCGGATAGCCAAAGCCATCGCTTATGAGAAGGAGCCCGGCGTCTTTGCCGTCAGCATCAATTCCGGATTCGGCTGTGCCGACATCCGCGAGGTCGGCCCCACGGTCACCATCACTTATGACGGCAACGAGGCCAAGCATCGTGCCTTCGCCGAGTCAATTGCTGACGATATTTGGGAAAAACGCTTCGACATAATTGATTATTTCATGCCAGTCGAGGAGGCGGCCGACATTGCGAAAGGATACAAGAGTGACAAGGGCCCTCTTATCATCGCCGATTACGCCGATAATCCGGGTGCCGGCGCCTATGGCGACTCGACCAATCTGCTGAAGGCGCTCCTCGACGCTGGGATCACCGATGCCGCTTTCGGACCGATGTTCGATCCGGAGACCGCCAAGCAGCTCCATCGCCACAAGGCGGGCGACCACGTGAAGGTGAAGCTGGGCGGCAAGTCCGATCCGCGCTTCGGCGGCACACCGCTGGAAGTCGAAGGAGAGGTCCGTCTGATCAGCGACGGCTCTTACACCGGCGACGGTCCGCAGATCGGCGGGTTGCATTTTTCCTGGGGCGAGACCGCGGTCCTGCGGGTCGGCGGCATCGAGATCTTAGTAGTGAGCGGGGGCGGACAGATGCTGGACTTGCAACAGTTCCGCGCTTTCGGCATCGACCCCGCTGCTAAGGCCGTAGTCGCGCTCAAGTCCCAGCAGCATTTCCGGGCCGCCTTCGAGCCGATCGCCGGAAAGATCATCTTGTGCGACAGCGGTGCACTCTGCACCACTCATCTAGACAAGTTGCCTTATCGGAACGTGCCGCGACCCATCTTCCCGATCGACCGGGAGATGAAGATCGAACACGCTGAAAGCTGAGTCAACTGATCGGAAAGTGATGCTGCTCTATTTGGCATCGTTACCGAGACTAATTGGCCAAGAGTCGAGGTAGCGGCCATAAGGCGAGGCTGATTGGAACTTAATGGAAAAGAGGGGTTCGCTGTGTAAAGAACAGACCGCCGTCGTCAGGCGTCACGGCGTCACGCGACTGCGACTTAGACTTATTTGCGCGGTGCACCCTGCCGTGGCCTTTCCCACCGACAGGGTGCATGTTCAGGCCTGCATGGAGCGCTGCGCGCCGCGATACCCCATCGCCCCAATCGGTCACTTATTTGCGCGCGACGACCACGAGGCGCGGTCCATAGGAAGTGAACTCTTCGCCTTCCTGGCCGTATGCTTCAACAGTCTCGAACCCAGCGCTTCGTAACATGCGAACATGTTCAGAAAACCCATAGATTCTGGTAGAAAGACGCGTTCGTCTAACGCGTCCATCGCGGACGACGATCCTTGCGCAGTTTCGACGATCAGTCAGCGCATCATGACTGTGTATATCTATTCTTAGATCGTCATCACGTTCCAAAACGTGGCAGGTAGATGACCTATCGCGTAGCAAAGCGAAGCGATTGAGTTGATCGATTAACAGACGCCCGCCCTTTCGAAGTGCAGATGCGGCTTCATGAAGAACTCTCTCATTATCCGCTTCATCGAAATAGCCAAAGGTCGAGTACCAAAGAAAAGCTGCGTCAAACCGATCCCGCCAAGGAACGGACCGCATATCGCCAAGCACATACTCCACTTCTACCCGGCGTTCAGCCGCGTCCGCCTCGGCTTTCTTTAGCAAGATTGGCGACATATCCAGTCCAGTCACCCGCGCTCCTTTTTCCGCCAATCGGTTGGTGATCCGCCCATAACCGCATCCGAGTTCAAGGACTGAACCGCCTTGTGTGAGCGAAAGAAGGTCCCAAATTGCTCCTGCTTCCCGGTCACTTCTCTCTGGCGGATTAATCAAATGACTAAAATGCAGGTAGTCCTCGCTGAAGTGTGACTCGAGTTCGGGCAAAGAAAGGGCGGTGCTCATCTCGGATTTCCGTGTTTATTCGCTGATGTTGGGATCTATTTGACAACATATTGCATAGCCCATAGCGATTTAGAAGTGAACATTTGTGAATACTTTGTTATGAGGATTCAATGTTCGGCAGCACTGATTGACCTTCCTCTTCGTACAGGCGTCCGCTTCGTTTGTAGTCTGGCCGTCCCAGAACGCTTCGGTTGATTGAGCAGTGTCGAGCGGTAGAAGTAGGCCCCGGACCCTTGGCAGGGGTCGCTCCCGTCGCCTGCCGTCAGGGCAGTGGAGAACAGAAGCTTCATCCAGAGATGGAAGGGCTAACGTTAGACGCGCACTCTATAAGCCCGCTCTCGTCGCTGCCCGCTTTAACCCTGACCTCAGGGAAAAGTACCAGCACCTCATTGCATCGGGCAAACCAGCCAAAATTTATAGTGGCGTTTATGCGCAAGCTCCTCGTTACCGCCAATGCGCCTCGTCAAAGCCAATCTAGTGAGGGAGAACTCGCAAATCGCACTTCCTTTGAGATGCAAGAATGCAAGATCTGGAAGCTGGCGAATTGGAATCGCTGAACACGATGTGCTGGCTCATGCTCCTGCCTTCAGCGGGAACGCACTGCCAATTCCGACTGCACGACCTCTAGACGGATGATCGCGCCCGCTTGCCGGCCGATTTCATCTACGCTGTTCTCGATCATTTCGACGAGGTTCTCGAGAACAGCACACGGTTTTCGCTTTTCCCGGCCGCGATCAAATTTTCCCAGCAACAGCAAGGCGCAGTTTTTGTCGGACCGGGCGCAGAAGACCAAAGCGCCGTTGTCCTTGAGTTCTTGAACCAGGAATGCGTCATCGGAGGCAATTCCAGAAAGCAGCTCATACGCCTGGCGCAGTCTTAGTCGAATTGTGGCATACTCCTCCGACGTTTCGATGAATCCAGAGAGGGATATATATGGCAACTTGGTCGAGCTCTGCAGCCACACCTCAGTCCCGTCCGCTTTGAGAAACATCGTTATTTTCCAGCCAATTCAGAAAGCATTAGATTCTTGAGATATAACAACTCGGTCATCTCCTTCACAGGTGACGATACTTCCTCCAGATCTCATGCGTCAAGAAAGCGATCAGGTTTTTTCAACGATTTATTCTAATCTTCATGATTCTTACACATGATATTTATATTAAGCTCTGCCCCCGAGGGAACCCTTCGCTTGACAGGCTGCAAGCCGATGTTCTGAGCCTTGGGGAATTCGACAAATGACCATCGCGTTGCCCGGTCGCCTGTAGCGTCGCGATGCGCGTCGGTAGGGGTTTCAGCTGCGACACCATAGCATTGGAATTCAAATCCTGCTCGAGCCCGCCCCACAGCTCATTGAGAATAGGTTATTGCCTACCAGGAGGTAATTCGAGCGGACGATCTTCGTGTTACGACGGATGAGCCGATATCGTTCTTCTCAAAAAGGCGACGTTTCGGATACTGAGTTCGTTTTTGGGGGAGGGGGTAGTAGGTTGTCGGGAGCCCGTGGTCTCCCCAGCCGACGACGACATCACATCAGGCTTTGGGCTACGGCTCGTGGTGAAGTCCTAAACTTGCTTCTCTATTCGGCGTGTTGAAGTCAAGCGCTTGCGAGCTTTCCGCTTCGCCGGCATCTGATGTCCTTTCGCGGCTCTTGCTTCTCTGCGGGATCGGCGCTCAGGCCCTCCCTCCATGGGATTCAAGTGCACGAGGTGGAGCAATCTGGAAAGCGTCCTGCCGAAGCGGAACAAGCAAGTTTGCGAACTCACCTCATCCATCGTCCGCGAGGGACAATCGTCCCACCGGCAAGTGGGAACTTATCGTCTCGCTTCCTTCCGGCTTTTAAATTTCCTCCTTCATCAATTCCCCTATCAGGTTCGACCCTGCGGCCATCTTCGCGTCCCGACCTTCTGCGGCTGGCCGCCTTGCGCAGTGGTCGTCAAGGGTGGGTCCCGGAGGGGCCATCGCGTAGCGACTTGGCCCTTGACGAGCGCGAGCACGGCGGCAGGCTACGCTTGGT
>NZ_RZSF01000323.1:0-7550 GCF_004023325.1 Mesorhizobium sp. M1A.F.Ca.ET.072.01.1.1
CCACCCCGCGGCGCCTCGCAGATCAGCGTGATATCGGCATTGGCGATGCGCCCGCCGTGCTCGCGCACCAGCTTCGCGGCATGCTCGACGAAGATCTTCGAGGCAGCGCCCTTCCATTGCCGGTCCGATGGCGGAAAATGCGTGCCGATGTCGCCGGCGCCGCAGGTGGCGAGCAACGCATCGGTGAGCGCATGAAGCCCGACATCGGCGTCCGAATGACCGGAGAGTTTCCGGTCATAGGGGATAGTGACCCCGCACAGAGTGACGTGGTCGCCCGCTTCGAACGCGTGCACATCATAGCCATTGCCGGTGCGGATGTCCGGAAAGCGCGGCAGCGCATTTGAGAGCCGCTGGTCGGCCATCGCGATATCCCTTGCCCAGGTGAGCTTGATGTTGTCCGGCGAGCCCTGGACGATCTTGACCGGAATATGCGCCCATTCGGCGATCGCCGCGTCGTCGGTGAACTCGCTTTTGCCGAGATGATGCGCCTTCTCGTGCGCCGCCAGCAACGGCCAGAACGGGAAGCCTTGCGGTGTCTGCGCCGCGTGCAGGCCGGCCCTCGACACCGTCTCCTCGATCATGCCCTCGGCCGATTCCCGCTTGAGCGTGTCGGCGACGGGCAGCGCCGGCAGGGCTCCCTGGCGCTTGCCGATGGCCTCGATGGTTCGGTCGATGAGCCCATGATCGACAAACGGGCGCACCGCATCATGCACCAGCACCTTTGCCGGCGCCTGCTCCCTCAGCGCCAAAAGTCCCAGCCGGACGGAAGCCTGGCGGGACGGACCGCCCATGACGATGAGCGTGCGCGTAGCATTAGCTCCCGCCGCGCGCTCGAACAGCTCGCGGTCGTCGGCGTGGATCGCCACCACCACTGGCCCGACGGCTGGATGTGACAGGAATCTTTCCAGCGTATGCGCAATGACGGCGCGTCCGCCGATGCGCTGATACTGCTTCGGCCCCTCGGCCTGTCCGGCACGGGCGCCGCGGCCGGCGGCGACAATGACCACGCCGACCTTGCCGTCCGGTTTTTCACTTGTGTCAGTCATGGCGAGAGGCTTAGTCGCGGCTCGCAGGGAAGGCCAGCATTTTCCAAAATGCGCCTTAATGTGACGTCATTGCGCGTTGCACAATGGCTTGCATCTGGCTACACAATGTGCAGCAATCGAATATGCTTGGTTTTTGTGCATGCCTGAATTGACCACATTGGCTTCGCCGCTCGACGTCGGCGGCGTAAGGATACGCAACCGCGTGTTCCTGGCGCCGATGTCCGGCATAACCGACGAGCCGTTCCGTCAGCGTGCGCATGCGCATGGTGCCGGGCTGGTCGTGTCGGAAATGGTGGCGAGCGGCGAACTGGCCAAGGGCAGGGCCGGCTGCGATCTGCGCATCCGCCATTCCGGGCTGCCCGTCCATATGGTGCAGCTTGCTGGCCGCGAGGCAGCGCACATGGCCGAGGGCGCGCGAATCGCGGCGGGCGAGGGCGCCGACATCCTCGACATCAACATGGGCTGCCCGGCAAAGAAGGTGACGGGCGGCTATGCCGGCTCGGCGCTGATGCGCGATCTCGATCACGCGCTCTCGCTGATCGAGGCGGTGGTCGGTGCGGTCTCGGTGCCGGTGACGGTCAAGATGCGGCTCGGCTGGGACGAAAGCGCGCTCAACGCGCCGATGTTGGCGCGCCGCGCCGAGCTGGCCGGCGTGCGCATGGTGACCGTCCACGGCCGCACGCGCTGCCAGTTCTATCAGGGTAAGGCCGATTGGCGCGCCATTGCGCGCGTCAAGGAAGCGGTCTCGATCCCGGTGGTGGCCAATGGCGATGTCGGCTCGCCGGAAGAGGCTGCGACGATCCTGGATCAATCAGGCGCCGACGCGGTGATGATCGGCCGTGCCCATTACGGCGCGCCGTGGACCGCCGGCAGCATCGCGGCAGCCGCCGCTGGCATGTCTGCAACCGATATTCCCCAAACGCCCCAGACGCTCGCCGACTACGTGGTTGCGCATTACGAGGACATGCTCTCGCTCTACGGCGTCGAAAGCGGGCTTCGCCAGGCGCGCAAGCATCTCGGCTGGTATCTGGACAGCCACGCGACTGGTGTTTCGGCGGAACGGCGCAAGCATATCCTCACTTCCTTCGAGCCGGCTGAAGTGATCGCCGGGCTGCGTCAAGCCTTCACCGAAAGCGCGGCATCGCCAGAACTGCGGAGCGCGGCATGAATACGAACCTCCCACAGCCGGCCGACACCGCGGATGCCGCCAATATCGTGCTGAACACCATCCGCCGCCCGGTGATCATGGTCGATGCCGACGGCTTCATCACCTTCGCCAACGCGGATGCAGAGGATTTCTTCCGCTCCAGCGCGACCATGCTGGCGCGCAACACGCTGTCCAAGCTGGTCCCGTTCGGCAGTCCGCTGCTGACCTTGGTCGACCAGGTGCGCGAGCGCCGCGCGCCGGTCAACGAATACCGCGTCGACGTCTCTTCGCCGCGCCTCGGCATCGAGAAGGTGGTCGACCTCTATGTCGCCCCGGTGCCGGAGTTTCCCGGATCGGTGGTGGTGATGTTCCAGGAACGGTCGATGGCCGACAAGATCGATCGCCAGATGACGCATCGGGGTGCCGCCCGTTCTGTCACCGGCCTGGCGGCCATGCTTGCGCATGAGATCAAGAACCCGCTCTCCGGCATCCGCGGCGCGGCGCAACTGCTCGAGCTCTCGGCCTCCGACGAGGACCGTGCGCTCACCCGCTTGATCACCGACGAGACCGACCGCATCGTGTCGCTGGTCGACCGCATGGAAGTGTTTTCCGACGAGCGGCCGATCGAGCGCTTTCCCGTCAACATCCATGTCGTTCTGGATCATGTGAAAGCGATCGCCAAGAACGGATTTGCAAAAAAAATCAAGATCTTGGAGGAATATGATCCATCACTTCCTCCAGTCTATGCCAACCGTGACCAGCTGATCCAGGTGTTCCTCAACTTGGTCAAGAACGCCGCGGAGGCGATCGGCGCCGACCCGCAGGGCGAGATCGTGCTGTCGACGGCTTTCCGGCCCGGCATCCGCGTTTCCGTGCCGGGAACGCAAGACCGCGTCTCGCTGCCGCTGGAATTCTGCGTGCACGACAACGGCCCCGGTGTTTCCGAGGACATCCTTCCGATCCTCTTCGATCCGTTCATCACCACCAAACCGAACGGCTCGGGCCTCGGGCTGGCTCTGGTCGCCAAGATTGTCGGCGAGCATGGCGGCATCATCGAATGCGATTCGACGCAGCGTGGAACCACTTTCCGCGTCTTGATGCCGGCCTGGAAGGACACTTTGCCCAACGCCGGCGACGAAGCTGAAGGAGACCGCAAATGACCGTTCGCGGCAATATCCTCGTCGCCGACGACGATGCGGCGATCCGCACCGTGCTCAACCAGGCGCTGTCGCGCGTCGGCCATGAGGTGCGCGTGACCTCGAACGCTTCGACGCTGTGGCGCTGGGTGGCTGCCGGCGAGGGCGACCTCGTCATCACCGATGTGGTGATGCCGGACGAGAACGCCTTCGACATGCTGCCGCGCATCAAGAAAGCGCGGCCCGAGCTGCCGGTCATCGTCATGAGCGCGCAGAACACTTTCATGACCGCCATCCGCGCCTCCGAGACCGGCGCCTACGAATATCTGCCGAAGCCGTTCGATCTGACCGAGCTGCTCAACATCGTCAACCGCGCGCTTGCCGAGCCGAAGCGGCCGAAGCTGGATTCCCGCGCCGACGACCAGCCGGAGACGATGCCGCTGGTCGGCCGCTCGGCGGCCATGCAGGACATCTACCGCATGCTGGCCCGCATGATGCAGACCGACCTGACGGTGATGATCAGCGGCGAATCCGGCACCGGCAAGGAGCTGGTAGCGCGCGCGCTGCACGAATACGGCCGCCGCCGCGGCGGGCCTTTCGTGGCCATCAACATGGCCGCGATCCCGCGCGACCTGATCGAATCGGAACTGTTCGGCCATGAGAAGGGCGCCTTCACCGGCGCGCAGAACCGCTCCACCGGCCGCTTCGAGCAGGCCGAAGGCGGCACGCTGTTCCTCGACGAGATCGGCGACATGCCGATGGAGGCGCAGACGCGCCTGCTGCGCGTGCTCCAGCAGGGCGAATACACCACCGTCGGCGGCCGCACGCCGATCAAGACCGACGTGCGCATCGTCGCCGCCACCAACAAGGATTTGCGGACCCTGATCAACCAGGGTCTGTTCCGCGAGGACCTGTTCTACCGCCTGAATGTCGTGCCGCTGCGACTCCCGGCGTTGCGAGAGCGTTCTGAAGACGTGCCTGACCTTGTCCGGCATTTCTTCAAGCAGGGCGCCAGCGAAGGCCTGCAGACCAAGCGCATTTCCGCCGGTGGCATCGAGCTGATGAAGCGCTATCCCTGGCCCGGTAATGTGCGCGAGCTGGAAAATCTGGTGCGCAGGCTCGCCGCGCTCTATTCGCAGGACGAGATTTCGGCCGAGATCATCGAGGCCGAACTGAAGACCGGCGAGCGATCTGTCGTGCCGGACGGCGGCGCGCTGATCCCCGACGATCTGTCGATCGGCCAGGCGGTCGAGCATTTCCTGCAGCGCTATTTCGCCTCGTTCGCCGGCGATCTGCCGCCGTCCGGGCTCTACCAGCGCATCCTCGCCGAGGTCGAATATCCGCTGGTGCTGGCTTCGATGACCGCGACGCGCGGCAACCAGATCAAGGCGGCCGAGCTTCTGGGCCTGAACCGCAACACGCTGCGCAAGAAGATCCGCGAGCTTGGCGTCAACGTCTACAAGGCCGCCAGGCAGCCCTGAGTTGCCCTTCACTTTTGGGAATTAAGTCGGGGAAAGATTTCCGTCCCGGCCACACTTGTTGCATAATCGCCACAATGCGTTGCATACATCCGACGCAATGACCGACTCTAGACGGCGATATGGCTGCTGAGGCTCCGACACTGAACCAACCGCTTTTCAGCCGGGCCGGCGTTCGCGACGGTCGCCGGCTGCTGGCGCTGCCCGGCGTGGTCGCGATCGTCGGCGCCATGATCACCGCAGCGATCTCGTTTGCGATCCTTGTCGGTGCGACCCCAATCGCGCCGAATGCAAACGCCACCTGGGCGCTGATCGCGCTCAACGCCGTCTTCGTCCTGTTCCTGATCGCCCTGATCAGCCGCGAGATCCGCCGCATCGTCATGGCGCGCAGGCACGGCCGTGCAGCATCGCGGCTGCATGTGCGCATCGTCGCCATGTTCGCGCTGGTCGCCGCCATCCCGGCGATCATGGTCGCGATCATCGCCTCGATCACGCTCGATATCGGCCTCGACCGCTGGTTCGAGATCCGCACCAAAACGATCGTCAATTCGTCGCTGTCGATCGCCGATGCCTATGTCCAGGAAAATGCGCGCAACCTGCAGGGCACGACCCTGTCGATGGCCTACGACCTCGACGCCTCGCGCACGCTCTACGGGCTCGACCGCACCGGCTTCCTCGATCTCATGAACAAGGAGGCCGTTGGCCGCGGACTGGCGCATGCGGCGCTGATCAAGCCTGACGGCTCTTTCGTCATGAGCGCCAAGACCGACGCCGACTTCGCCATGCCGGAGCCGCCCCCTGGCGCGGTCAACACGGCCGCCGACGGCAAGCCGGTGCTGATCGAGCCGCGCACCCGCAACATCATGGGCGCCATCGTCAAGTTGCGCGAGATCGAAGGTCTTTATCTCTACACGATCCGGCTCGTCGACCCGGACGTTATCAAGGCGCGGCAGATCGTTCGGTCGAACACCGACGAGTATCGCGGACTGGAAGAGAACCGTCGCACTTCGCAAGTCGCGTTCGCGCTGCCCTATCTGTCGCTGACCCTGATCGTCATCCTGTCGGCGATCTGGACCGGCATCGCCGTGGCCGATCGCATTGTCCGGCCGATCCGCCAGCTGATCGGCGCGGCCGACGAGGTGGCGACCGGCAATCTCGACGTCGCCGTGCCCGTGCGTCAATCGGACGGCGACGTCGCTTCGCTCGGCGAGACCTTCAACAACATGATCCTCGAGCTCAAATCGCAGCGCAACGAGCTGCTGTCGGCCAAAGACCTGATCGACGAGCGGCGGCGGTTCTCGGAGGCGGTGCTGGCCGGCGTGACCGCAGGCGTCATCGGCGTCGATCCCTACGGCGTCATCACCATCGCCAATCGCTCGGCCGAAACGATGCTGGCGATCTCGGCGAGTGCCGCGCTCGGACAGAACCTCTCCGCCATCCTGCCGCATGTCGGTCGCGTCTTCGAGATCGGGCGCCAATCCGGCAAGCCGGTCTATCGCGAGCAGGTGACCTTCTTCCGCGCCGGCATGGAACGGACTTTCAATGTCCAGGTCACCGTCGAGGCCGGAGACGACGGCTCGGAAGAAAAATCCTATGTCGTCACCATCGACGACATTACCGATCTCGTGCAGGCGCAGCGGTCTTCGGCCTGGGCCGATGTGGCGCGGCGCATTGCCCATGAGATCAAGAATCCACTGACGCCCATCCAGCTCTCGGCCGAGCGCATCAGGCGCCGTTACGGCAAGGTCATCACCGAGGACCGCGAAGTCTTCGATCAATGCACCGACACCATCATCCGTCAGGTCGAGGACATCGGCCGCATGGTCGACGAATTCTCGGCCTTCGCCCGCATGCCGAAGCCGGAGATGAAGGTGATAGACCTGCGCGAGTCGCTGCGCGAAGCTTCGTTCCTGGTGGAAGTCAGCCGCTCCGACATTGCTTTCCAGCGTGATTTCGGCAACGAGCCGCTCAAGGGAACGTTCGACAGCCGCCTGATGGCGCAGGCCTTCGGCAACGTCATCAAAAACGCCGCCGAGGCCATCGACGGACTTGATGCGCAAGACCGTTCCGACGGCACAATCCGGATTCAAGCCGGGCGCCAAGATGGCGCCATAAGAATCGATGTTATCGACAACGGCAAAGGGCTGCCGCGCGAGAATCGGCAGAGACTGCTCGAGCCCTACATGACGACGCGCGAAAAAGGCACCGGCCTTGGCCTCGCTATCGTCAAGAAGATCGTGGAGGACCATGGCGGCCGGCTCGAATTGCACGACGCGCCGCCCGATTTCCACGGCGGCCGGGGCGCGATGATCTCGATCATCTTGCCACCGGCGGCGGTCGTCCCCGCGCCGCCACGCGGCGAAGGCCGCGACGAACACGAACGAGAAACTGAAAAGGT
The DNA here is from genome assembly GCF_004023325.1 of Mesorhizobium sp. M1A.F.Ca.ET.072.01.1.1. Classification (NCBI taxonomy): domain Bacteria; kingdom Pseudomonadati; phylum Pseudomonadota; class Alphaproteobacteria; order Hyphomicrobiales; family Phyllobacteriaceae; genus Mesorhizobium; species Mesorhizobium sp. M1A.F.Ca.ET.072.01.1.1. The sequence goes on from NZ_RZSF01000323.1 coordinate 7,206, forward strand.
CGGTAATGGCGTCTGACATTCTCATCGTCGATGACGAGGAAGACATCCGCGAACTGGTCGCCGGTATCCTGAGCGACGAAGGTCACGAAACCCGCACGGCACACGATGCCGACAGCGCGCTAGCGGCGATTGCCGATCGCGCGCCACGGCTGATTTTCCTCGATATCTGGCTGCAGGGCTCGCGCCTCGACGGTCTGGCGCTGCTCGACGAGATCAAGACGATGCATCCGAACATGCCGGTGGTGATGATCTCCGGCCACGGCAACATCGAAACGGCGGTGTCGGCCATCCGGCGCGGCGCCTATGATTTCATCGAGAAGCCGTTCAAGGCCGACCGTCTCATCC
>NZ_RZSF01000324.1:0-7484 GCF_004023325.1 Mesorhizobium sp. M1A.F.Ca.ET.072.01.1.1
TCCGCAGGCTCGCCCAAAACATCTTGGCTGCCCATCCGCTCGACAAACCAATCGCCAGCAAGATGCGCAGGGCCAATTGGAGCAAAGACTTCTTCTATGAACTCTTTACTCATATGCGATAGCCCTGGTCACCATAGGGAGAGGGCGTAATCCCCGGCTACAGCTTGCCGTTACGCTGCTGCACCATCATGAAGGTGTCGTAGTTGTATTCGGCGACCTGAGCCCAGAGATAGTGCTCCTTGCGGAAGCCTTTGATGGATTCCCAGATCTTCTTGAATGGCGCGTTGTTGGCCTCCATTTCGGCATAGACTTCGTTGGCCTTTTCGAAGCAGGCGGCCATGATTTCCTGGCTGAAAGGAGCCAGCTTGGCGCCGCTGGCGACTAGCCGCTTCACCGCCGCCGGATTGAGGTAGTCGTATTTCTGCAGCATGTTGGCGTCGGCGGCTTGCGCGGCCGTGTGCACCAGCGACTTGTAGGCGGGCGACAATTCCTCGTATTTTGCCTTGTTGAACATCAGATGCACGGTCGGGCCGCCTTCCCACCAGCCGGGATAGTAGTAGTAGGGCGCGACCTTGTAGAAGCCGAGCTTCTCGTCGTCATAAGGGCCGACCCATTCGGCGGCGTCGATCGTCCCCTTTTCCAGCGCCGGGTAGATGTCGCCGCCGGCGATCTGCTGCGGCACGACGCCGAGCTTCTGCACCACTTTGCCGGCAAAGCCGCCGATGCGCATCTTGAGGCCGGAAAGATCGGCGACCGTGTTGATCTGCTTGCGGAACCAGCCGCCCATCTGCACGCCGGTGTTGCCGCCCGGCAGGCCGAACAGGCCTTGCGTTGCAAGGAATTCGTTGAAGAGGTCAATGCCGCCGCCATGGTAGTGCCAAGCGTTCATGCCGCGCGCGTTGAGCGAGAACGGCACTGCGGCACCCAGCGCCCAGGTTGGGTCCTTGCCCCAATAGTAATATGCCACCGTGTGGCATGCCTCGACGGTGCCTGCGGCGGTGGCGTCGGCCGCCTGCAGGCCGGGAACGAGCTCGCCCGAGGCGAAGACCTGAACCTGGAAATTGCCGTCGGTCGCTTCCGACAGCATTTTTGAGAACACTTCCGCACCGCCATAGATCGTGTCGAGCGATTTCGGGAAGGACGATGCCAGCCGCCAGGTCACTTTCGGATTGGACTGGGCTATCGCCGGCGTGGCAAGCGCGGCGGCCGCTGCCGCGACACCAACACCGGATGCACCGGCCTTACGGATGAACGAACGACGATCCATGCATTTTCCTCCCGTTTAGAACCAACAGACCGATGCTCGGACATCCGCGGTGCCCTGATCGGCTGCGCGAAACAATACACGGGCAAGATGTCGAGTCCAGCACCGCGGGCAGCGTGCAACTATAGTCTAACGCCGACCGTCCTGGCCCATTCGGCGAGCCGAAACTTGCCATGGCAAAGTGCCGGCTGATCGCCTATTTTGTAGGCAGAATAATTCGTTAGCCCTCGATGGAACCCGTATCCAAAATGCAGCAGCCGCTCGTTGCCGTCTCAACCGATGTCCGCCAGTTCGACAACTACACATGGCATGCCGCGCCCCAGCAATATATCGAGGCGGCGATCGCCGGCGCCGACGTGTTCCCGCTCTTGGTGCCGTCCTTCGGCGACCGGCTCGATTTCGACGAGCTGCTGTCCTCGGTCGACGGCGTGATGGTGACGGGTTCGAAATCCAATGTGCATCCCTCGCTCTATGGCGGTGATCCCAGCGAGGCCAACGGCCCCTACGACCCGGCGCGCGACTCCACCACGCTGCCGCTGATCCGCAAGGCGATCGAGCGCGGCGTGCCGCTGCTCGCCATCTGCCGCGGCATCCAGGAGCTCAACGTGGCGCTGGGCGGGACGCTCGGCACCGAGATCCAGGAGCGTGAAGGCTCGCTCGATCACCGCGCGCCGGTGAGCGAGAATCAGGACGAGCGCTTCGGCATCCACCAGACGATTTCGATCAAGCCCGGAACCTGTCTCGCCGGCGTGTTCGGCGCCGGCGACATCAAGGTCAACTCGCTGCATCGCCAAGCGATCGACCGGCTCGGATCGAAACTGCAGGTCGAGGCTTTGGCGACCGACGGCACGATCGAGGCCGTCTCGGTCAAGGAGGCCCGCGCCTTCGCCGTCGGCGTCCAGTGGCATCCCGAATATTGGGTGAAGTCGGACAGCAACTCGGCAAAGATCTTCCGCGCCTTCGGCGATGCCGTGCGCCTGCATGCGGCGGCGAAGGCCGGTGCACGCGCGGCGGCGGAATAGCCGAACTCAGTCGCTGGTCGTCGCGTTCAGTGCCAAAAGCGGGGCGGCCGGCGCATAGGATTCGTAGCCGTCGCCATCAGCAACACCGAAGGTGACGATCGGATCGATGCCGTTCTCGCTGAACGCGACCGAGCCGTCGGCCTGCTCGCGCCAGAATTTCACACGCTCGATGCCGGGCATCAGCTTGCTGCAGTTCGGAGCAATTGTCAGCAGCGACAGGCCGTCCGAAACCTCGGCGCCGCGCTTGATTGCGCAGGCCGCTTCGTCGCCATTGGCTGTCAGCCGATAGCTGTTGGAGAGGCCGGCTTGCTCGACCGCGCTTTGGCCCTTGCCGTCGTGCAGGGACTGAACGCCCCCGTATAAGGCGACTGACGCAACCAATCCGGCTAACAGCTTCACTCCGCCTCTCCACATCCTGGCTTGCCGTGCCATGCCGTTCTCCAAACCACGCGCCGATTTTGGACAACATGCATAACGAAGTATGCAGAATGATGGTTAAGCAGGCGTTAATGAGTGTGGCAGGCGTTCCACTCAGGCGCGTGGCTTGACGTTGATCGTCTCCGGCACCGGGGTCAGCGGCCGGCGCTCGCCGAACCAGGAGATGAGATTATCGACGCACAGATCCGCCATGGCCCGGCGGGTGTGGTCGGACGCAGATCCGACATGCGGCAGAAGGGAGGTGTTGGGCGCATCGAGCAGCGCTTTGGGCACATTCGGTTCGTCGGCAAAGACATCGAGCCCGGCAGCAGCGATGGTGCCATTGGAGAGTGCTGCAGCCAGAGCCGCCTCATCAACCGTGCTGCCGCGGCCGATATTGACGAAGACGCCGTCGGGACCGAGCGCCGCCAGGACGCCCGCGTTGATGGCTTTCTCCGTCGCGGCCCCGCCCGGCGCGATGCAAATCAGAGTGTCGACCGCTTCGGCCAGACCCTTCAGCGTCGCATGGTACTCGTAGGACAGGCCATCGACCTGGCGGCGGTTGTGATAGGCGATCGGCAGGCCGAAAGCCTCGAGGCGACGGGCGACGGCGAGGCCGATGCGGCCCATGCCGAAGATGCCGACGCGGCGGCCGCGTAAGGTGAGCCGGCTCAGGCGATAGTCACCCTTCCTCACCCAGTCGCCGTCGCGCAGCCATTTCTCGGCGGCGTACATTTCGCGCACAGTGTTGATCAACAGGCCGATGGTGGTGTCGGCAACCTCTTCGGTCAGCACGTCGGGCGTGTTGGTGACCATGACGCCGCGGGCGGCCGCGTGACGAGCGTCGACGGAGTCATAGCCGACGCCGAAATTGGCGATGATCTCGAGATTGGGCAGCGCGTCGATCATGGCCGCGCTGATGCCGCCGAAGGAGGCGATGCCGCGCACGCTCTCGCGCATCTCGCCGGTGACGAGCGACGGATCGGCGCGCTCGATCCGCACGCGCTTGAACGCCTTGTCGATCCGGCCGATGGCATGGTCGTTGAAACGGCCCGGCACCAGGATGGCGACCGGCGACTTCGCTTCTGTCTGTGTCATTGACGCTCCACCGGCTTGCCGGTGGACTGGCGCACGTGCAGCTCCGGCTTGATCAATTCCTGCGACGGCCGCACGGCCTGCCCGTTCAGCTTGTCGAGCAGCGCGCTGGCGGCGCGGCGGCCGACCTCGCGCTGGCCATTCCAGACCGTGGTCAAGGCCGGCGTTGCTATCGCAGCCTCCTCCAGGTCGTCGTAACCAGTGACGGAAATATCGACGCCCGGCACCAGGCCGGCGCGCGCGATGCCGTTCATCAGCCCGATCGCAACCAGATCATTCCAGCAGCAGGCGGCGGTCGGCTTGTCCTTCAGCGCCAAGAACTGTCCTGCAGCCTCGAAACCAGCCTGCTTGGTGCGCGGTCCAGGAATGCGCCAGGACGGCTTCACCTCCAGCCCGGCCGCCTCCACGGCGTTGACATAGCCCTGGTAGCGGTCGCGGCCGGTCGAGGTCTGGTCGGTGCCGCCGATCATGGCGATGCGTTTGTGGCCGAGCGAGATGAGATGGTTGGTCGCGAGTGCCGTGCCATAGGCATCGTCGCCGCGGAAGACCGGCACGTCGGCGCCGGTGACGGTGCGCGCGATCAGCACCGCCGGGAGGCCGTTTTCCTCGGCCATGATGATGTCCTCGGCCGGCGTGCCTATGGCCGGCGACATGATGACGCCGTCGGCGCCGAGCTGCAGCAGCGTGTCGATGAAGGTGCGCTGCTTTTCCAGCTGGTCATAATGGTTGGACAGGATAAAGGTCTGGCGGCTGCGGTCGAGCTCGCTTTCTATCGAGCGCAGAATCTCGGCGAAGAACGGGTTCATGATGTCGTGCACGACGACGCCGACAATGCCGGAGCGCGAGGTGCGGAGCGACGCGGCCCGTCGGTTGTAGATATAGCCGATGGCGCGCGCGTGCTCCTTGATGCGCTCGCGCGTCGAGCCGGCGACCAGCGGGCTGTCGCGCAGCGCCAGCGACACCGTTGCCGTGGACACGCCAAGCGCATCCGCGATCGTCGAAAGCTTGATCTTCTGTGCCAGCCTTGGTCCCCGGCCTTTAAACTGTTTAAATGGGGCTTATGCCATCGATCGAGGGCAAATCAAAGTTTTTTTGCCAAGCTCTCGGCTTCCGTGTCCAAGGAAGCGGAATTGCGCAGGCGAAGCCTGTGCTCGCGGTGGATAATGTAGAGGCCGCTGGCGACGATGATGGCAGCGCCGAGCAGGGTCCAGCGGTCGGGAAACTGGTGGAAGATCAGCCAGCCGGAGATGATCATCCAAACCATCTGCGAATAAGGGTAAGGCGCGAGCGCCGTCGTCGTCGCCAGGCGATAGGCCTGGACCAGGAGCCAATGGCCGCCGGCGCCGAAGACGCCGAGCATCAAAAGGATCACCCAGCGCCAGCCGTCCTGCGGCAGGGACAATGAGAAGGGCAGCATGGGCAGGAGCAGCACCGCCGGCGCCAGCGCCGAGAACAGGATCAGGCTCTCGGATGTCTCCGTCGACGACATGCGCCGGGTCATGATGACGTAAAAAGAATTCGACAGCATTGAGCCCAGCGCGAAGAGATGGCCCATGCCGAACACGCCGACGCCGGGCCGGGTGATGATGAGGACGCCGACGAAGCCGGTGAGGATCGCCAGCCAGCGCCGCCAGCCCGCCCACTCGCCGAGCAGCGGGCCGGCCAATGCGGTGATCACCATCGGGCCGAAGAAATAGATCGAGGTGGTCTCGGCGAGTTGCAGCGTCCTGAGCGCCAGGATGTTGAACATGGTCGAGCCGAAAAGCAGGCATCCGCGCAGGATGTGCGCCGGCAGGTTGTTGGCGCGGAAGCGCGACGGCTCGCGCCAACCGCGAAGGAAAACGCCGACAAGCAGGACATGCACGATGAATCGAGCCCAGGCGACGATCAGCGCCGAGACGCCGGCGAGCACCAGATATTTGCTTGAGGTGTCGAGAAAGGTGAAGCAGACATAGACGCAGAGCATCAACAGCATCGCCGCGGGCGGCGTCGCGCTGTCGTCGTGATTTTTGGGAACGCTCAAAATCGGGCCGGAGGAGAGGTAGACGCCATTCTTTTGCGGCAATCGCCGCCGACCGGCAAGCCAAAAGCGACTGGCCCAACAAGACGTGCCGACAGGCTTAGAGCGCAGTGCCTTGGCGATCAGCAGAACGTTCCTGGTTCGTCATCCCGTGCGGAGCAAGGAGCGACGCGACGCTCGCAGACCTCAGGCTGGCGAAGCAGGGAGGTCGCGGCCAATCTCGAACGTGCGCGACGTCGTCCGGACGAATGGTCAATCAGTCACCAAGAGCATCCTTCCCGGAGAATCAAGCATGCATGCGGGCGCCCTTGGTAATCTTGTCGACGAGCTTCTTTTCGGCGCGCAGCGCGATGCCGACTATCTTGGCGTCGTCCGGCGCGAATTCGGCGAAGACGGCGCGGTTGGCCAGGTCATGGCCGGTGGAGAACATCTCCTCGACATAGGCCGATGTCGTCACGCCGCGCTCCAGGGCCCGGCGGTGGATCGCGGCAAGCGTCGACCCGTCTGCCGACAGCACGATAACGGGCTGGATCGAGAGCGGATTGAAGAAATTGCCGGCGCGGTCGCGATAGGCCTCGCCGATGATTTCAGGACATTGCGCGACGATGCCGCTGGTCAGGAAAGCGGTAACGTTGAGCTTCTGCCAGACGGCGAGATCTTCCTTGAGCACGATTGCAAATTTCGTGTCGAACACCAAAATGTCTCTCCGAGATGTGGATCAGGGACCATGGCGCACGATCTAGGCAATGAGGCGCTGGGAGGTCTTGAACGTTCGTGCGCTGAGGACGACCGGATCGTTTCGGCGCCCGGCGCCGCGGGCCTCGAGCGCATCGAGGCGCGATTCCACGGCAATGCTTTCGACCTGCACCGCCACGACACCTACGCCATCGGCGTGACGCTCGACGGCGTGCAGCGCTTCCACTATCGCGGCGCGCTTCAGCACAGCCTCCCCGGCCAGGCAATCGTTCTGCATCCCGACGAACTGCATGACGGCGGCGCCGGCACCGAGCACGGCCTACGATACAGGATTCTCTATCTCGAGCCGTCGATGCTGCTCGACTGCCTCCACGGATCGCCGCTCCCCTTCGTTAAGGATGCTGTGGTGAGCGACCCTCAGTTGCGCGGCACGCTGCTGTCGGCGCTAACACCGCTCACCGAGGAGCTCGACGACCTGTTCGTGGCGGATTTCATCGCGCAGCTGGCGCAGCAATTGAAACGCCATGCCGGACAGCCGGCAAAATCAGCGGGAAAGATCGCGTGGCGGGCTGCCGCGCTGGCCCGCGACTATCTCGAAGAAAACGCTGAACGGCCGGTGCGTTCCGACGAGCTGGAGGCGGTTACCGGCCTCGACCGTTACGCGCTGTCGCGCCATTTCCGCGCGACCTATTCGACAAGCCCGCATCGCTTCCTGTTGATGCGTCGGCTGCAGCGAGCACGGCGCATGATCGAAGCGGGAGAGCCGCTTGCCGAAACCGCTGTTGCGGCCGGCTTCAGCGATCAGAGCCATTTCAACCGGCATTTCAAGAAGGCGTTCGGGCTGACGCCGGGACGCTGGGCGACGCTGGTGCGCGACGCGTAGCGTCGTCGCCCTTTCCGCTAAGCTGCCGATGCTTGGGTGGTGCCTGAAGCGACGATGCTGTGCATCGCGCTTGGGTCGCTCGAGACG
>NZ_RZSF01000325.1:0-7481 GCF_004023325.1 Mesorhizobium sp. M1A.F.Ca.ET.072.01.1.1
GTGCTGGCGGGCGATGCCGTCGGCATCGCCGCCGAGCCGATGACCGCCTCGGAGGATTTCGCCCGCTTCCTCACCGAAGTGCCCGGCTGTTTCGTCTTTCTCGGCAACGGAAATTCCGCCCCGCTGCACAACCCGGCCTACGACTTCAACGATGAAGGCCTGCTGCATGGCGCGCGTTTCCACGCGGCGGTGGTGAGGCGAAGGCTGGCGGCGGGCGGCTAGCATCGCCCATTGTTTTTGGGGAGATGCCCGGCAGGGCAGAGGGGAGCGCTGTCCCCCGACTTTTTCAGCGAAGAGCGATGCCTGCCGATCGGTCACCGGCTTGATCGAGCTAATCAATGCCGCGATCCTTCGCGCTCTCTGCCCTGCCGGACATCTCCCCCCAAGGGCACCAGAAGGGGAGATTGGCAGCTTCACCCCAGTAACCCTTTCTTGTCAGCTTTCATGCACTATGCCCGAACGGGGACGGCAAGAACGAGGGCATGGCGGACGACAACAAACGCAACGGCGAATTCTGGGCGCTGGCGCTCGATCGCGCCCAGCTCGGCCTATGGGACTGGAATCTCGCGACGGGCGATTGCTACTATTCGCCGACCTGGTGGAAGATGCTGGGTTATGCCGAGGGCGAGCTCGATACCTCCGATCTGTGGCTGAAGCTCACTCATCCCGACGACTGCGAGCGAGCACTGGCGAGCGGCGACCGCCATATCGCTGGTGACACCGAGTCGATCGAGACGGAACTACGGCTGAAGCACAAGGACGGCCGCTGGGTCTGGGTGCTTGACCGCGGCGGCATCGTCGAGCGCGATGCCGAGGGCAAGCCGCTGCGCCTGATGGGCGTGCAGACCGATATCACCAGGCAGAAGGAGGCCGAGGCCGCGCTTGAGCAGGTCAATGTCCGCTTGCGGCTCGCGCTCGCCGCCAGCGGCACCGGCATCTGGCACTACGATATCGGCACCAACAAGAGCTATTGGGATCCGCGCACCAGGGAGATCTTCGGCCTGGTCAGCGATACCGACGAGGTGACGGCCGATCTCTGGCACACCTATCTCCACCCGGACGACAAGGAGGCCACCGAGCGCGCGCATCTGCCGCCGCCGGGCTCGAAAAGCGTCACCGCCACGCAATACCGTATCGTCCGGCGCGACGGCTCGGTCCGCCATGTCGAGTCGCTGGTGCGTTTGATCGCGGGCGCCGGCTCGGCCGGCCAGATCCTCGGCACGGTGCGCGACATCACCGACGAGACGAAGCGCGCCGAGGAGCTCGCTTACGCCGCCCATCACGATGCGCTGACCGGGCTGTGGAACCGCTCGGCCTTCGACCGGCTGCTCGCCGAAAACATCGGCGCGGCGGACCGGCTGCCGCTTGCCGTCTTCTATGTCGACCTCGACTACTTCAAGGCGCTGAACGACTATGCCGGACATGCCGCGGGCGATATCGCGCTGAAGAGCGTCGCCGGCGGCATCCGCGCCAGCCTGCCGCCCTCGGCCCACGCCGCGCGCCTCGGCGGCGACGAATTCGCGCTGCTGGTTCCGAACTGCAACGACGCTTGCGCCGAGCGGCTGGCGCGTGCCGTGCTCGCGGCGGTGCGCGACGCCGATCTCGGCCCCGCCGTGTCGTCCCGCAGGCTAGCCGCCAGCATCGGCATCGCCTTCGTGCGCGATCCCCGGACGACGGTAACCGATGCGCTCGCCTGCGCCGACGATGCCTGCTACGCCGCCAAAGCCGGCGGGCGCGACCGCTTCGCCGTGTTCTCGGCCGAAACAGCTTCCGGAGCCGGCGGCCTCAACGCAGCGCGGCTTGCCGCCGATCTGGTCGATGCCATGGAGACAGCCGGTTGAAGCTGTTCGGCCAGGAGATCCATCGCCTCGGCAGGCCTTGGCAAGACAGCCGCCATGTCGAGGTGCTGGCGCGGCTCGAGGGGCGCAACGGCAAGCTGATCCTGCCGGGCGAGTTCATGCCGGTGGCCGAACGCTTCGGCCTTGCCGCCCGGCTCGACCGCTGGATCATCCGCACGGCGCTGTCGCGCCATGGCAGGGCGATGCTCTCCGGCGCCGTCTCGCTCGGCTTCAACCTGTCGGCGCAGACGCTCTCCGATCCGCAGCTTTGGGATTTCGTCGACGCGGCGATCGCCGAGAACGGCGCGCCGCCGTCGGCAATCGGCTTCGAGATCACCGAGACCGCGGCTGTCACCAATTTCGACGCAGCGGAGGAATTCGTGCGCCGGGCAAGGCTGCGCCATTGCCGTGTCAGCCTCGACGATTTCGGCGCCGGCATGAGCTCGTTCGAATATCTGCGGCGCTTTCCTATCGATGCGATCAAGATTGACGGCTCCTTCGTCCAGCACATCGCCGACAGCCGCTTCGACCGCGAGATCGTCTCGGCAATCGCCGGCATCGCCCGCTCGATGGGCTGCGCCGTCGTGGCCGAGAAGGTCGAGGGGAAAAGCGCGCTGGAGATCCTCGTCGGCATGGGCGTCGGCTATGGCCAAGGCTATTTCCTGCACCGGCCAGAGCCGCTGGAGGCGATCGTGGCGCGGGCCGCGGCTGAGAAGCCACAAGCCCGGGTGGGTGTCGCAAGATAAACGACGGCCAAAATTGCGAGCACCCTCCGCGATTGCCGAGATCGAACAGCAGCTCGGCCTGGATCAGCTCGGCATTTCGCCCGATACAATGGTCCCGCGATCATCGACCCGCAGGACCCCGACCCGCTGGACCGGCGCTGGACAAGCATCTGGGCTGGATCGACGAGACCGCTTCGATCGCGTCTGGCGAAATTGGGGTCTACGGCAGTTGATGCGATGGAGAGCCAATCTCCTCCTTGGGGGAGATGCCCCGGCATGGCAGAGGGCGGCCGCCGGCGTTTACCCCATCACCCACCGCAATACCCCGGCCGAAGCCACGCCGATGACCACCGTCGGCAGCATCGACAGTCTTGTCGCCGCGAGCAATGTGATGGCGAGCGCCGCCAGGTCGGCCGGATTCTTCGACACGAAGTCGGGCGCGATCACCGAGATCAGCACGCAGCCAGGCGCGGCTTCCATCACGGCGGTGGCGCGTGGGCTGAGCGTGCGGTTCCTGAGCACGACATAGCCGCCGATCCGCGTCAAATAGGTGACGCCGGCCATGGCAAGGATGGCGAGAACGGTCCAGGGCTCGATCATTTCTCACCTGCCAGAAGCCAGGCGGACACCAGCCCGGACAGCGCGCCTGCCGCCACGTACCAGGCGCCCGGAACGACGAGATAAGTTGCCGCCGCCACCGCGAGGCTGACCAGCCAGGGGCGCGCCGCGGCAAAACCCTTCCACATGCCGCGCAGCAGCACCAGGAACACTGCCGGAAAGGCCATGGCGAAGCCGTAGCGCTCGACGTTGCCAAGCACCGGCCCGAGCGCCGCTCCGCAGGTCGTGAAAATCACCCAGGCAAGATAGAAAGGAAGGGCAGTTCCCGCATAATAGGCGAGGCTGAATGCTGGCCGCAGCCCGCCTGCCGCGCGGCGCTTCGCGTCGGCGAGCCCGAGCGCCCAGCTCTCGTCGCACATCAAGAACAGCGCGGGGAACGCCTTGCGCTTGGGCAGGTGGCGCAGGAACGGCGCAAGTGCCGCGCCCATCAGGAAATGCCGGCTGTTGACCAGCAATGTGATGGCGGCGATCAACAGCACATGCGGCGGCGAGGTCCAGAGCTGGATGGCGGCAAATTCGGAGCCGCCGGCGAAGTTGAGGCCCGTCATCAACGGCACCTCGACGACGCTCAAGCCCTTCTGCGCCGCCTGCGCGCCCAGCACGAGTGCGTAGGGGACAATGCCAAGCAGCACCGGCGTCGAGGCGGCGGCGCCCCGCCGGAATTCGGCGCCGCGTGCTTCGGCGGGAGGGTGGCCCAGGGTTATCTCGGAAACGCTCATGGCTCTTCTTCGGCCAGCCTTGCGGGGCGGCCTTCTCCGGTTGCTCGATGGTCGGTTATCGCTGGCCACCATAGCCGAAATGCTCCGCAATCGGGTTGCGAAGATGCGGGGTTTCTGCAAAGATTTGGCATTGGATAGCGAGAATTAAGACAATATTGGAATCGGACGCCATGAAGCTGGATGAGATCGACAAGCGGATCCTGCGCGCCCTGCAGCGCGACGGGCGCATGGCCAACAACGATCTTGCGAGAGAGGTCGGCCTGTCGCCGTCACCCTGTCTCAGGCGCGTAAAATTGCTGGAGGAGGCTGGCGTCATCGACCGCTATGTCGCGGTGCTCAACCCGGCCAAGATCGGTCGCGGTCATACCTTCTTCACTCGCATCTGGCTGAAGCAGCAGGACGAGGACACGATCGAGCATTTCGCCAGGGAGGTGGCCAAGCTGCCCGAGGTGCTGGAATGCTATCTGATGCTGGGCGACTGCGACGCTCTGGTGCGGGTCGTGGCGGCGGGCATCGAGGACTATCGCCGCTTCCAGTCCGAGCACTTAAGTCGCATCAAGGGGGTGCAGAACGTCAAGACCGACGTTCCCAGCCAGACGGTCAAGCAAACTTCGGAGATGCCGCTTTAGATCTTCCCTTTTCCGTTGAGGGAGAAGGTGGCCGCGAAGCGTCCGGATGCTGCTGGAAGGACCGCCGCGCGGCAATGAGGCGCCAGTTTCCCAGCGCCTCGTTTCGTCCCTATCGTCTCGGCGCTGCGCGCCTATCCGCCGGTCTCCGGCAAGGGAGAAGGTGAACCCATGCCTAATGATGCACGTGGTGCTCCGCGTTGCGTTTGCGCGTCGCCGCCGCCTTCTTGGCGGAAGCAGAACGCTCGGCCGCCGAGCGCGAGCTTGACGCTTTGCCGCCGGCCTTGCCGCCCTTGTGCGCCGCCGGATGGCCGGTGTGCTTGCCGCGTCCCGAGCCGCCCGCCTTCTTGCCGCCGCCATCGTCCTTGTTGACGGTCGCCCAGGCTCGCCGCTCGGCTTCCTTCTCCGAGACGCCGCGCTTTTCGTAGCCCTCGGCGATATGGTCGGCCTTGCGCTCCTGCTTGTCGGTGTATTTCGATTTGTCTCCGCGTGGCATTTTTCTTCTCCTGTTGCGCCGGGAGGAGCCGCTACGGCTCCTTCTTCGTTTTGACCGCGTCGCCGAGATCGGACCGCTCGGGGTCCTTGTTGTTCTCGCCGGCCGCGTCGCGATCCTCGTCGGGATCGTCCTTGGCTGGCAGATAGCCTCTCGGCCGATTGGCTTTCGGACCTTCCCAACGTGGCCATTGATCGGATGTGCCTGGACGTCCGGTACGGGGTGAATTGCTCATCATTGCCTCGCTTTCAGAGAGCCGGTCAGCCCTCGGCCTTCATGGTTCGTGCGATTTCAAGCAGCTTGTCGCGGTCGTGCCCGTGCTCGCGGATCAGCTCGCGCGCCTGCTTCGGTGAAAGGTCGGTGTTCTCGGCCAGGAACCGCACGTCCGGATCGTCGCCGCCCTTGGTCGGCAGCCTTGCGTCTTGTGCCGTTCGGCCAGCGCCCGGGCGATGTGGAAGTTTGCTTTTATCCATCGTTTTCTCCTTCCGATAACCAACCCTTGGCGAAAGGACTGGTTCCTTCGCCGAGCTGGCGATCGCGATGAGGCAGGGCGCCTGAAACGGGCGGCTGCGGTCGTGCGGGGCCGGGGCTATGCCTTCTCGTTTTCGTGCCCGCGCTCGGCAGCTTCCTTCTTGCGCCGCAGCACTTCGTCGGTGCCGACGATGTCCTTCGCGCCACCGCTGATGGCGGTGGAGACGACCGCGGGCGGATCGCTCGCCGGGAAACTATCTTCGAGACCGGACTGCAATTGTTCTTCCAGCGTGTCCGGGTTCTCCGAGCGTCCTTGCGTGCGGCGGCCGTCGATCTGTTCCACATCCTGTTTGGCGTCGGGATGCTCGCGCACATTGCGCAGCGTGGACACGACGAGTTCGATCGCGAACTCCTTCATTGCCTCGACGTCTCCCGTGACGACGTCCGCTTCTTCGATGACGCGGATGAGGGACGCCTCGACCTTGTCCATCTCGCTCTTGCCTTGGCAGCGCGCCAGCTTCTGGCTCAGGGCGGTGATGAGCAGCGGAGCGAAGGTCGAATAGGCCTGCATACGTGTCTCATCGACACGTTCGGGGTGAAGTGTGCGCACGGACATTGTTGCCTCCGTTCAAACGTCCTGCCGACGGCCGAGCCGCCGGGGTTTCGGAGGAACCAAGGGGAGGGGAAGAAGTTCCAAATTGGATGTTCTGGGCGGCGTCCCGCGAAGGGATCGCGGGACGCCTGCTTAAGCTCAGCGCTGGCCGCCCTTGCGGCCGGCTTCGGATGCACGTTCGCGGTCTTCGGCGAAGTTGCCGCTGCCGCCCCGGTGCTGACCTGAATCCTGCTGACGCATGTTGCGGTCCTCGGCCTGCTGCTGGCCGCGACGCTGATCGTCGCGGTTCTTGTGGCTCTGCTGGCCTGCTTTGACGTGCTGTTGGTGAGTTCCGCCTTGATTAGGCATATCTGCAGCTCCGTTGTTGGGGATTGGTCTTCGGGGTTTGATTCAAGGAGGTTCGACCGCCTTGAGCAATGAGAACCGCTGCCCGCGATCGATGTTCCCCCACGAAATATTTCGTGAATCCTTTTAGCCCGACCATTGCCGCGACAGCCTTGTCGTGCGTCGCCGGTCCGCGCGTGCGCCAGGGCCCGGGGCCACGGTCGGTCTCTTTCCTACGACTGAAGTCGGAGTGGCTCGCGCATTGGGCCCTCGACGGCAACCAAAGCGGAGGCTTCGAGTTGGTAGCGGTCGTCGACGAAGTCCCCTTCATCGGCGCCGTTTTGGGTGCCCGCCGTTTCCGCGCAAATGGCGGGCATCCAATACAATCCACAATCATTGGAACCAGGAAGTCGCGCGGCCGGCTTCGAAAGCGAGACGACGTTTTGACCTTTATTTCTGCAAAGCCCAATCTGCGAGAGCCCGAAAGCCTGCCCGCGAACGACAATCGCCTCTCCGTCCTCGCCGACACCTCGATTCTCCAATTCCTCAACGACGACGACGATGTCACCGACATCGCCAGGCGCGCCGAGCGCCTTGGCAATGCCGTGGTGATTGTGATGGCGCTTTGCCTGATCGTTGCGCCGGCGATTTACCTCACCCTGGCCTACGGCCTGTAGCCGCAAAAAACTCGCCGAGCCTTGCGGCTGTCTCGGCCGGCGCCTCCTCGGGAAAGAAATGCCCGCCGGGCATCGTCCCGCCGCTGACCCCGCCGCTGACGTCGTCGGCCCACTCCCGCCACAGTGCCAGCGGACCGCCCTCTCGCGCGTACCATTCGGCGAGCGCGCCATGTCCGCTCCATAGCGCAAGCATCGGGCAGCCGATGCGCCGGCCGGCTTTGCGGTCCGCCTGGTCGTGCTCACGGTCGAGCGTCGCTGCCGCACGGTATTCCTCGCAGATGGCGTGCGCGTGGGCTGGATCGCGCAAGGCCTCGGCATAAGCCTGCCGGACCTCGGCGGGAAAGGCGGCAGGCGAGGAACCCCAGCCAGCCAGCGCG
>NZ_RZSF01000326.1:0-7443 GCF_004023325.1 Mesorhizobium sp. M1A.F.Ca.ET.072.01.1.1
ATGCAGGCCTGGTTGTGGCGCGAATAGACTTTCAGCGCGCCGAGCATGGTCTCGTCGAACACCATCGGCGAGTTGGCGTTGATCAGGCTGGTCAGCACCGTGTTGTTCTCGACGAAATCCTCGCCGAACACGATCTTGGCCATCGCCACCGTATCCTCGGCCCGCTCCGGCGCCGTCACCGAGCCCATGAACGGTTTGTCCGAATAGCGGATATGCGAATAGACCATGTCCAGATGGCGCTTATTGACCGGCACGTCGACCGGCTCGCATACCGTGCCGCCCGAATGGTGGATCGACGGCGCCATATAGGCGAGCTTCACGAAATTCTGGAAATCCTCAAGCGTTGCGTAGCGGCGGTTGCCGTCGAGGTCGCGCACGAAGGGCGGGCCGTAGACCGGCGCGAACACCGTTCCCTTGCCCCCGATCTGCACCGAACGCTCCGGATTGCGCGCATGCTGGGTGTAGATCGAAGGCGCGGTCTTGAGCAGCGAGCGGCAAAGCCCCTTGGGAAAATGCACGCGCTCGCCTTTCACATCGGCGCCGGCCTCTTTCCACAGCGCGAGCGCCTCGGCGTCGTCGCGGAAGATGATGCCGATCTCTTCCAGCACCGTGTCTGTGTTTTTCTCGATCAACGCCAGGCCTTCCTCGTCGAGGACCTCGTAGACGTTGATCTTGCGCTTGATATAGGTGAGCTGGGTGCCCGGACCGCCGCCTGCGCGCGCCGCACGCCTGGCCGCCGCGCCGCCGCTGGCGCCGCGTCCGCGTCGTCCGCCCGACGCTTCCTGCTCGACTGCCGCGTTATCGCTCATGATCGTTCTTCCTATAGATTTTAGATTTGGGCCTGAATTGGCTCGCGGCCGGTTCGCCGCCGCTTCTTTCCGGATCGTAGCCATGCACCCTATTGGAAACGGCCCGCCAGCGCCAACGCCTGTCGCAAAATCGACAAGAAAACCGCCAACTTTTCAGTCGCTTTCCTTTTGCGGGAAGTCGCAAATCAGCTATGGCTACCTTGCCCTCGCGGGTTAGGTATTGGCGCATCGATTTTTGAGCTGCAGCAAGCATTCCGAGCAGCAAGGAGCCCGAGGAAAAAATGTCCGACGACGAGATCATCCTTTCCGAGCTTTCCGACGAGGAACTCGTGCAGCAGATGCATGACGACCTTTATGACGGGCTGAAGGAAGAGATCGAGGAAGGCACGCATATCCTTCTTGAGCGCGGCTGGCAGCCCTACACGGTGCTGACCGAGGCGCTGGTCGAAGGCATGCGCATCGTCGGCGAAGATTTCCGCGATGGCATCCTGTTCGTGCCGGAAGTGCTGCTCTCGGCCAACGCCATGAAGGCCGGCATGGCCATCCTGCGCCCGCTGCTTGCCGCCACCGGCGCGCCCAAGCAGGGCAAGATGGTGATCGGCACCGTCAAGGGCGACATCCACGACATCGGCAAGAACCTCGTCGGCATGATGATGGAGGGCGCCGGCTTCGATGTCATCGACCTCGGCATCAACAACGCGGTCGAGAAATATCTGGAAGCGATCGAGCAGCATCAGCCCGACATCATCGGCATGTCGGCGCTGCTCACGACGACCATGCCCTATATGAAGGTCGTTATCGACACGATGAAGGAAAAGGGCATTCGCGACGATTACGTCGTGCTGGTCGGCGGTGCGCCGCTCAACGAGGAATTCGGCAAGGCCGTCGGCGCCGACGCCTATTGCCGCGATGCCGCGGTGGCGGTCGAGACCGCCAAGGATTTCATGAAGCGCAAGCACAACGTTCGCGCTTCCGCCTGATCCCAGGGCATCAGGATGGATCGAAAAAAGCCGCGCCTTGCAGCGCGGCTTTTTTGTTCCCAGATGATGATGATGAGGCTGAACGATCAGTTGGCGACAGTGTCTTTGACCGCCCTCGCCGTCGATTTGACGTCCTTGCCGACGCCTCGAATGGTGTTGGCGCAGGCGGTGAGTGCAAGCGCGCAGGCAAGGATGGCAATCGGCGCGATGCGTAGCAGTTTCATGGGTGTCTCCCTCAACAGATAATTAGCCCCGCAGCGAAAACCGGCTCGACTGGTTCATGGTCAAAACGCAAAAAACGAAACCGAATCAAACAGACAGGCTGCTCGTCATCGCCTGCGGGATGATTGCGCGCGAAGTTTTGGCCGTCAAGCAACAGCTAAAGCTCGATCACCTTGAGTTGACCTGCCTGCCGGCCGAGTTCCACTTCTATCCGGACCGCATCGCGCCGGCCATGGACAAGGCCATCGAAAAGGCCAAGGCGGAAGGCTACAACCACATCTTCGTCGGCTATGCCGATTGCGGCACCGGCGGCATGCTCGACCGCGTGATCGAGAAGCATGGCGTGGAGCGCATGGCCGGCCCCCATTGCTTCGCCTTCTACCAGGGCATGGACGCCTACGCGAAGGTCGCCGACGGCGACATGATGTCGTTCTACATGACCGACTTCCTCTGCCGCCAATTCGACGCCTTCTTCATCAAGCCGCTCGGGCTCGACAGGCATCCCGAGCTTATCAAGGACTATTTCGGCAATTACGAGAAGCTGATCTATCTCGCGCAAACCGACGATCCGGAACTCGACAAGGTTGCCGAGAAAGCCGCCGCCATGCTCGACCTCGCCTACGAGCGCCGCTCGACCGGCTATGGCGATCTCACGGGTGAACTGGCACGGGCGGCAGCCAACGCTTGAGGCTCTCGCAGGGCTGCTTCAAACGGCGGCCAGCGGAACGGACGATCGACTTGCAGACGAAGCCCCCTCGCCGCCGCTGTTAAGCCGGATGACAGCGGCCTGCGAACGGGTAAGTTGTGCCCCAGCAGACCAAACAGCTGTTCCAGCCACCGATTCGGGGAACGTCCATGATCCCTCGCCTGCTGCTTGCCGCCCTTTGCCTTATTGGCTTTGCCCTGCCGGCCTATGCCGATGGCGAGGTGCAGAAGCTGATCACCGCCGCCGACAAGGCGCGGCTCGACAAATATGGCGAAACGCGCAAGGCGGCTCTCGAAGAGGCAAAGGCCGGCGATCCGGCTGAGGTCAAGCAACTCGATGCGCTGCTCGCGAAGCCGCTGGTCGCTTTCTCCGACAAGGATCTGACCGGCAACTGGAAATGTCGCACCATCAAGGCCGGCGGCTTGAGCCAGCTCGTCATCTATGGCTGGTTCAAATGCAAGGTCACCGAGGACGGCTCGGGCTGGCGGCTGCAGAAGATCAGCGGCTCCCAGCGCACCACCGGTCGGTTCTTCGACGACGGTGAGAAGCGCGCCATCTATCTCGGCTCGTTTTCGGTCAATGACGACAAGGCCAAGCCCTATGGCAGCGGCGCCGAAAGCGACCAAGTGGGCTATGCCTTCCGCAACAGCGCCACCGAGTGGCGCATCGAATTCCCCGCGCCCTATTACGAATCGAAGCTCGACATCATGGAATTCAAGCGCTGACTGAGCCCGAAAAGTTGCAGACTTTTCGGACCAGGATCATGCGTCTCACCAAGGGTTAACCCGCTCGCCCTAGCATGCGCCCGACTTTGAGAGCGGGTGCTTGCCATGGCAACGTCGGAATCCAGTCCGCGACGGATTGTGGTCGTCACCGAAGGCGGTCCGCATATCTGGGCCATCGTCAACGCCATCGCCGATCGCGTCGGCCCTGTCAGTGTCATCCTCGAAACCCCTGAATCAAAAAAGCGTTTGCTGCTCGGCCGCGCCCGCCGCCAGGGCTGGATCTCGGCCATCGGCCAGCTCGGCACGATGCTGCTGACCAGGCTTGGCAAGCGGTTCTTTGCCGGCCATGCTGCACGGCTGATTGCCGAGGAAAAGCTCGAGACAGAACCTCGCCCGACCCAGACGATCATTCATGTGCCTTCCGCCAACGGTCCGGAATGCCTTCAGGCGATTGAGAAGATCGGGCCGGGCGTCGTGCTCCTCGCCGGCTGCCGGCTGCTGTCGAGGGATACGCTCGCGAAGATGCCTTGCCCGGTGCTTAACTATCACGCCGGCATTGCCCCGAAATATCGTGGCATGAATGGCGGCTACTGGGCGCTGGCCTCCGGCGATCGAGTGAATTTCGGCACTACCGTACATCTGGTCGATGCCGGCGTCGACACCGGCGGAGTGCTGAAGCAGGCGCGCCTCAAGTCGAAACGCGGCGACACCATCGCCAGCTACGCGCTGCGGCAGGCGGCATTTTCCCGCGACATCTGCGTCCAGGCAGTGGCCGAGACGCTGGCGGGAAAACTTACGATGATCGATCCCGGCCTGCCCTCGAAACAGTGGTTTCACCCGACGATTTGGTTCTACCTCTGGACCGGCCTGACGAAGCGCGTCTGGTAATCTGCCAGCGTCGGAAATTCAGCACTCGCTTTGCGTCATCGCCAGCGTCGCTTTTGAAGGCGCGCGCGTCGTCCCATAACAAGCGGCACAAGGGCGCATGCGGCAATGCTCCCAACATCGAGGAGTGAGAATTCATGGCCGATCTGATCGTCGTCTATTGGCGCGATATCCCTGCGCAGGTCATCGTCAAGAAAGGCCGGCAGAACGCCAAGCGCGAGCTGCCGCTGCGCTTCACCGAGGCGATCGACATGTGCGCCATGCGCACCGGCGCCGGCGGCACCGACGATTACCTCGCCGAATGGCGTAAGGCCGATCCGGTTCCGGTCGGCGACGACATCGAAGCCGAGGTTAAGAAGGCCTACCAGGAACTCGATACGAAATATGACCGCGAGCGGCTGGTCGCTCTGGTCAAGGCTGGCGGGAAAGAAAATGTCTGAGAAGCAGCCGGCGGTCACCCAGGCCACCCTGGTCAAGAAGGCGGCGCCGAAGTCCGACTACAAGCCCGCGGACGTGTCGCCGCAACGCCGCGTCCAGCGCACTTTTGCCGTGAGGTTGTGGTCCATCCGCCATTCGCGACTGCTCGAATGGTTCTATGGCAGGTTCGCCGATGTCTTCCTGCTCTTGCATCCTTTGTGGAAGGGCATCGGCTACGGCCGCGTCGAAGCGCCTGTGAAATTCGTCGAGAAACGCGTCAAGGGCTTCATGTTCGACTGCCGCATGTGCGGCCAGTGCGTGCTCTCCTCCACCGGCATGTCGTGTCCGATGAACTGCCCGAAGCAGCTGCGCAACGGCCCGTGCGGCGGCGTGCGCGCCAACGGCAATTGCGAGGTCGAGCCGGACATGCCCTGTGTCTGGGTCAAGGCCTGGGAAGGCTCCCGCAACATGAAGCATGGCGACAAGATCCTCACCGTGCAGAAGCCGGTCGATCAGTCGCTGCGCGAAACCTCGGCCTGGCTCAGGGTGACCGCGCAGGCGGCCGCGGCGCGTGAAGCCGCCCAGAACCCGCAGAACCCCGGAGCTTCAGCATGAGCATCCGCCACCAGCGCGACGAGAACCCGGCCGGCGTTCACCTGCCGCTCGATCCCCTGCCCGGCCATTCGTCGCGCGGTCGGTTGGAGCGCGTGCTGCGCCGCGGCGAGTTCGCGGTGACGACCGAGCTCAACCCGCCCGACAGCGCCGACCCTGAAGACGTCTACAACCGCGCCAAGATCTTCGACGGTTGGGTCGACGCCATCAACGCGGTCGACGCCTCCGGCGCCAATTGCCACATGTCTTCGGTCGGCATCTGCGCGCTTTTGACCCGCATGGGCTACGCCCCGATCATGCAGATCGCGTGCCGCGACAAGAACCGCATCGCCATTCAGGGCGACGTGCTGGGCGGCGCGGCAATGGGCGTCGCCAACATGCTCTGCCTCACCGGCGACGGCGTGCAGGCCGGCGATCAGCCGGGCGCCAAGCCGGTCTTCGACCTCGATTCCATGTCGCTGCTCGAAACCATCCGCATCATGCGCGACAACGGCAAGTTCCTGTCCGGCCGCAAGCTGACGACGCCGCCGCAGGTCTTCCTCGGTGCTGCCGTAAACCCCTTCGCGCCGCCTTTCGATTTCCGTCCCATCCATCTCGGCAAGAAGATCGCCGCCGGCGCGCAATTCGTGCAGACGCAATATTGCTTCGATGTGCCGATGTTCCGAACCTTCATGCAAAAGGCGCGCGACCTCGGCCACACCGAAAAAGTGTTCATCCTGTGCGGCGTCGGGCCGCTCGCCTCTGCCAAGACCGCCAAATGGATCCGCTCCAACGTGCCGGGTATCCATATCCCCGATGCGGTGATCAAGCGGCTCGAAGGCGCGCAGGACCAGAAGAAGGAAGGCAAGCAGCTCTGCATCGACATCATCAACGAGGTGAAGGAAATTCCGGGCGTCGCCGGCGTCCATGTGATGGCCTACCGCCAGGAAGAATATGTCGCCGAGATCGTCGATGAATCCGGCGTGCTGAAAGGCCGCCAGCCCTGGAAACGGGAGATCCGCCGCGACGACCAGATCGTCGCGGAGCGGCTCGACCACATACTGCACGACGAGATTACCGAAACCCAGGTCGACATGGTGAAGACCGCGCATTGATGTATGTCGCCCAAAAGTGAGAACCGGTTTGGGGCAACGACATACATGAACTTAAAGTCCAAGGCGCGGCCGGCACCCGTCCGCTTGAACAAGACCAGATAACGATATAAAGAACTCTTTATATCCCGACGGAGAGATTGCATGACCCGCACCATCGTCGCCTCGGCGACCCGAGAAATCGTCATCGGCTTCGATCAGCCCTTCTGCGTGATCGGCGAGCGCATCAACCCGACCGGCCGCAAGAAGCTGGCCGCCGAGATGGTGGCCGGCAACTTCGAGACCGTCATCAAGGATGCGCTGGAACAGGCCGCCTGCGGCGCCACCATGCTCGACGTCAATGCCGGCGTCACCGCCGTCGACCCCAATGCGACCGAGCCGGCGCTTTTGGTGCAGACGCTGGAGATCGTGCAGAACTTGGTCGATCTGCCGCTGTCTATCGACTCTTCGGTGACCGCCGCGATCGAGGCGGCGCTGAAGGTCGCCAAGGGGCGCCCGCTGGTCAACTCCGTCACCGGCGAGGAAGAGAAGCTCGAAGCCATCCTGCCGCTGGTCAAGAAATACAACGTTCCGGTCGTCGCCATCTCCAATGACGAGACCGGCATCTCGATGGATCCGGACGTCCGCTTCGCGGTCGCCAAGAAGATCGTCGAGCGCTGCGCCGATCACGGCATTCCCGCGCATGACGTCGTCGTCGATCCGCTGGTGATGCCGATCGGCGCGCTGGGCGATGCCGGCCGCCAGGTGTTCGCACTGCTGCGCCGGCTGCGCGAGGAACTCAAGGTCAACACCACTTGCGGCCTTTCCAACATCTCGTTCGGCTTGCCGCATCGCCACGGCATCAACGCCGCCTTCATCCCGATGGTGATCGGCGCCGGCATGACGAGCGCCATCATGAACCCGGTCCGCCCGCAGGAGATGGAGGCCGTGCGCGGCGCCAACGTGCTCAACGGCACCGACGAGAACTGCACCAACTGGATCCGCACCTACAAGGAC
>NZ_RZSF01000327.1:0-7426 GCF_004023325.1 Mesorhizobium sp. M1A.F.Ca.ET.072.01.1.1
CTCAAGCCGCTGCAGTACGGTCGGTGACCCCGACCAGCGTATGGCGGTCGAGGAGCGCGGCGAGGATTGCGGACCCTTGCGCGGACGTCGGGATGAACAGCCGGAGCTTCCAGGAGATGATCTCGGAGATCAGCCCCAGCGCCTTCAGCTGGGGGACCATCGCGTCGGTGAAGCCGATCAGCTCGGCACGGTAGTCGTTCATGACCCGACTGCGGCGTAGAATCAGGCCATCGGCGAGTTGCAGTCCGATTCTGCCTTCCACGAGCCCAGTCCAGGCATCTTCCGGCGCGAGCGTGGGCACATCGTCGAGACCGAGATTGCGGAACATGGTCGCGACAAGGGTCGGCGCAATGTGACGCCCGATGATGCGTTCGCCCGCATCGGTCTGGATCCGGTAAACCTGACAATCATGGTCCGGCAGCCGACGCCAGATCGGCAGCAGCAGACCCGTCACGATGTGAAAGGTGCTCGTGGTGAACTCCGGGACGGCGGCGACCTCTGCCCGCCAGAGTTCACAGAACAGCTTTCGGTCGGCCGGCTGCCAATGGGTTTCGGCAAGGGCGTCAAGGCCGAAGCGCAACTCGTCGGTCGGCCGCAGCAACCGCACACGGTGCTCGACTGTGCCGTCGTCGAGCATGAGGCTTGCGGTCGGCAGCTGGATCGCTGCGCGACTCGACCGTGTGTTGACTAGCAGGACTGATTGCGGCTCGGCGCGCGCGATCGCCAGCGCGTCGGCCAGACCAAGCGGCCGGATCCGGTCCTTGCGCGCGACCGTCAGCACATGCGACTGCGCCCCAGAGACCGGATGCGTGTAGACGGTGCGCCGATCGGTGACGACGATGCTTTCCGCCGTGATCGTCTCCAGACCCTTGTCGCAGGTGCCGGCGGCAATGGCGCCCTCTACCTTCGCCGTCATCAGCTGCTCGAAGACCTCGAAGAGCAGGTTCTGGGTCTCGATGCGCAGCGCCAGCAGCCGGTTGAGCCAGGTCGTGATCGGCGGCAGCTCATCGCGCAGCCCGCCTTCGTCCGTCGTCAGCGACAGGCCGGTGACCGTCTCGAAGGTGGTGAGCGAGCAGCCGTCGATCTTGCCCTGGTGCAGCAGATAGTAGAATTGGCGGAGCGCCGCACGGGCATAGGGGCTTTCCAGGTTGTCCTCGGACCGGAACAGCCCTGCCCCACCGGTCTGGCGCTGGCCGCGCGTAATCGCACCCAGCGTGTCGAGCCGCCGAGCGATGGTCGACAGGAAGCGTTTGCCGGCTTTCACATTAGCGGCCATCGGCCGAAACAAAGGCGGCTGCGCCTGATTGGTGCGGTGGGTTCGTCCCAGCCCCTGGATGGCGTTGTCGGCACGCCAGCCGGCTTCGAGCAGATAGTGCTTGCGCAGCCTCTGATTCTTTGCCCCGAGATCGGCGTGATAGGAACGTCCGGTGCCGCCGGCGTCCGAGAAGATCAGCACGCTCTTGTCGTCATCCATAAAACTCTCGGTCTCGGCGAGATTGGCCGAAGCTGGACGGTTTTCGACGGCGAGCCGGTCGATGCCGTCGCGGCTGGTCTTCCGGACGATGCGGCGCGAGCGACCGGTCACCTCGGCAACCGTGTCGGTGCCAAAGTGATGGATGATCTGGTCAAGGGCACTGCCGACCGGCGGCAACGACGCAAGCCGCTCGACCATCTCGTCGCGCCGGCCAACCGCCTCGCGGCACTGGACCAGGTTGCCATCTTCGTCATGAACAGGCCGCGAATAGAGGTTCCCTTCGGCGTCCGAGTATTCCTCGAACAACTGGGTAGGGAAGGAATGCATCAGGTACCCGCCGACATACTCGCGCGGCGTGACGTCGACATGCAGGTCCGACCATTCCTCGGTCGGGATTTCGGCAAGTCGCCGTTCCATCAGCGCTTCGCCGGTCGAGACGATCTGCACAACCGCCGAATGACCCTCAGTCCGGTCCTGCTCGATCGATGCGATCAATGTCGGCGTCATCATCGAGGTGATGAGGTGGGAGAAGAAACGTTGTTTGGTGCTTTCGAAGGCCGAGCGTGCCGCCGCCTTGGCGTTGCGGTTCAGCGTGCCGGAATCGCTGGTGATATTGGCCGCCTCGAGCGCGGCGGTCAGGTTGTTGTGAATGACCTGGAAGGCGTCCGCATAGGCATTGTAGATGCGGATCTGCTCCTCGGTCAGTTCGTGTTCGAGCAGATCGTATTCGACGCCGTCATAAGAGAGCGAACGAGACATATAGAGGCCAAGCGACTTGAGATCGCGGGCAAGCACCTCCATCGCCGCGACACCGCCGTCCTCGATCGCCGCGACGAACTCGGCACGGTTGGCGAACGGAAAGTCCTCGCTGCCCCAGATGCCGAGGCGCTGCGCATAGGCCAGGTTCTCAACAGCGGTGGCGCCGGTGGCCGAGACATAGACGATCCGAGCATCAGGCAGCGCATGCTGCAGTCGCAAGCCCGCCCTGCCTTGCTGTGATGGCGCGACGTCACCGCGCTCGCCCTTGCCGCCGGCGGCATTCGCCATTGCGTGGGCTTCATCGAAGACAATGACGCCATCAAAGGGCTTTTTGATCTCTGTTGGGCCTTCGGTCCTCCCCGCCGGGTCTTCCCTTGTCCCAGCCAGGCCTTCGGCCTTCCCCGCCTCTTGGCCGATCCAGTCGAGGATCTGGGCGATCCGCGACTTCTTGCCCTCGCGCTCCTGGGAGCGCAGGGTGGCGTACGTCGTGAAGAGGATGCCTTCGGCAAGGCGGATCGGCGTGCCCTGCCGATAGCGCGAGAGCGGCTGGACAAGGAGACGTTCCTGGCCGAGTGCTGCCCAGTCCCGCTGAGCATCCTCGAGCAGCTTGTCCGATTTGGAAATCCAGATCGCGCGCCGACGGCCCTGCAGCCAGTTGTCCAGAATGATGCCGGCGACCTGTCGCCCCTTACCGCAGCCGGTTCCATCGCCCAAAAACCATCCCCGGCGGAAGCGGACGGCGTTCTCGGCGCCTTCTGGCGCGGCCGAGACCACATCGCAGGTATCGTCGACAGTCCAGGCGCCGGTGAGATGGCCGGAATGTGCCTCACCGGCATAGATCACACTTTCGATCTGGGCGTCGGACAGCAGACCCTCGTCTAAGATCGCATCAGGCAGGAGGGGCCGGTACGATGGCTTCGGCGGCGCGACCGCAGCCATCGCGGCTGACTGGACCAGCGGCGTCGGATGTGGTTTGGCGCGCGCTATGTCGATCGACTGGAGCGCATAGGCCTCGTAGATCGTGTCGCTGAGCCGGCCAGCCTCCTTCGGCATCCAGTCGCGTAGTTCATAGGTAAGTGGAACGGCAGGCGTGGCGCTGGGTACGCCCGGACGGTTGGGCTTCGCCCGTACAACCGCCGCCCGGAGGGTCTTGGCAACAGACGCCGCAGCTGCGGTGGGTGCAGTTCCCGGTGCGGATCGCGCGGCCTTCTGCGGGGAGGCATTGCGCAGGACGCTCTTTGACAGGGCACCGATCGAGTCCGGAAAGCCGCCCGGTGTGCGGGACGGCAAGACGGAGATCCAGGCAAGCAAGGTGTCGACGTCTGGGGCCTTCCCCGGCGAGGCGATGAAGCGCGCCGGCTCGGCCGCGGGCAATTTGTCGATGACCGTCAGGCGGGTTTCGGCCGTCGTGCCATGGCGGGCATAGACACGGCCATCGATCGCGGCGGTGAAGACGACCCTGCCCTGCTGCTGAAGTCGCTCGAAGGCGGGGCGCCATTTGGGGTTTTCGGGGGAAAGCACGGTGCCGGTGATGGCGACAAGGCGGCCGCCGGCTTGTAGACGAGCAAAGGCAGAAGACACATGCCGCCATGCCGCATCGGCGACATGGCCGTCGACGTAAGCGCCGACAGTGAACGGAGGGTTCATGAGAACCACGGACGGCTCGATGGCGGCGTTGAGATGATCGTCGATATGGGCTGCGTCGTGTCGGGAGATGGGAGTGCGCGGAAACAGCAGGCCGAGCAGATCGGCGCGCAAGGCCGCAAGCTCATTGAGGACGAGTGAAGCCCGGGCGATCTCGGCATGAACGGCGAGAAGGCCGGTGCCAGCCGAGGGCTCGAGGACGAGGTCCGAAGAGGAAATCGCTGCTGCGAGAGCGGTGAGGAAAGCGAGTGGCAGCGGGGTCGACAATTGCTGCAAGGCTTGGCTCTCGTCGGAGCGCCGCGTGTGGGTGGGAACAAGTTCGGCGATGCGCCTCATCATCGCCAGTGTCGCCTCGGGCGAAGCCGACCGGTACAGTATCGCCGGCCCGAAGCGGCGCAGAAACAGCATCTGGGCGGCTTCGAGCGCCTCATAGGCATCCTTCCAGACCCAAAAACCTTGTGCGTCGGTGCCGCCGAAGCTGTCGGTCATGGCCGTGCGCAATGCCGCGGTGGTGATGGGCTTGCCCTGTTCGAGAAAGGGCAGGAGCGACACTGCCGCCTGGTGAATCGTCTGGGCGGTGTCGATGGCGTGGGATGCTGCCGCGGTAAGGGGAGCGACCGTCTGGTTGACGGTCGACGTGGTCGTGACGATGTTCATGGAGATGTCCTTCGAGCGAGAGAGTGTCCGCCCCGCCGGCACTCTCTGTGCTCCGGCCGGGCCGTACTCCTCCCGGCCCCGCTCTCCCTCCCTGCGACCAATCGGGTTGCGCTGTTAGGAGCCATGACTCAATGGCCGGGGGGCGGCGATCCGGAGCGATCGAAGTGATGCTGAAGTTCAGGATCGTAGGTGAAGTTTGCGAGGATGATGCACCTAACCTACAGACAGTGCTGAGCGCAGCGTATGAAACGCGGGGAGCGGCCGCTCTGCCTGTGCAAGGAACCAAGCGGCCGATGCACATCGCCCGCATGGGGTAACCAGTTTCTCATCAAGCGCATGACGCTGGATGATCCCATCTGCGATTCCAGAGCCCGCTACGAACTCCGCGGTCTCTGCGCGCTAGCCCAGACGGCAATCCGGGGCTGTCGAACGAACCCAATGCCACGACAATCAGGTCGCTGTGAGCAGACAGCTGTGCACAAGCTGGGGCGTCGATTGCATTTACCGCTGCGTTGCAAGCAGTTTCTCCCATGGCGACGGATGAGTTGGATGCGCTGGTTTTCAGGATGGCGCTCGAAAGCGTCCACGCCCTTCCCTTAAGCTTCGCTGAGAAAGCGGCCGAAATAGCCGCCAGGAGCCGCGGTGTCCTGCTTTTCGACGTCAGGATCGAGGGTGACGCGGAGGTCCAGCGCATCGCGGCCATTCAATATACAAGCGATCAAATGGGTATACTGGCATTGGACAAGCAGGGTTCTGGAACCCGCCATTGCATGATCAATGGCGGGTTCTCAAGCTTCATCGCTCCGCTGGAGAATTGGACCAGATTGCCATTGTCGACGCAGGCCACAATCGACATCACAGGCCACGTCAGCCTCTTTATCGGCGCCCTGCGAAACGCGGGTTACTTGCTACGCGGCTAGATTTCGCCAAGACGGATTTTCTTGCACGCCCGACGCGAGATCATCTATCGGGGTGGTCAGCGCCGGAAGCAGAGCCTCATACGCGCTCCACTAAGTCCCCGTCGTGGGTCCTTCCTCGTACTTTCCCTCTTATGATTTACCCGGCGACCTGGGGCACGGGCAGAAGCTTGCCGATCTCTTCGTCGTTGAGTTCCTCAAGCAGCTTGAGGATGGTCCCCTGCCCGCCGGCATTGACCAGGATGCTTCGCTTGCTGTGATGCTCCGGCGGGCATGCGTCCGGATTTGCCTCCCCGGCGATGCCCTTGAAGCCGGCATGCGTCGCGGACCAGATCGCCTCGAGCTTTTCCTGACGCGTCATGCTATCGACGGCGCCCGTCTCGTGGGCGATGATTGCCACGCGCATCGCGTCCGGACAGCGTTTGTCGGAGAGGTCGCAGAAGCCGTGGAACCATCGTTCGCGGCCACGGATCCTGATGGCGAAAAAGACGCTGGTCACGTAGCCAGCCTTGTATTCGGAGATGCCGAACATACCGGTTCGCTGGAACAGCGGCGGCAGGAGCGCGAGCATGAAGTGGTATTGCTCGGCGGCAATCTCGAAATACTCGCCGGCGTAGGGCGTGCCGGAAATTGGATCTATACCCGGGTTGTCTTTGTGCCGGTTGAAGAGCTGGAACATCTGGTCACGCGTTGCGACGCCGTCGAACACTTTTCGGAACGGGGGATGGGTGGACATGGCTGCTCTCCGGAAACAGCCGGTCGCCCGCCACAGCAGCGCTGCAGCGGGTGACTGTCGGCGGGTGACGGGATCGATGGTCAGTTCAGGCGGCGCGGCGATCCGCGGAAGGCGCGGCATCGTGTCCGACGCCCGTAATGGCGCGGACCGCTGCGGCGAGCGCCGGGATGTCGTCGAGTATGCCGAGCGTGACGAAGTGGTTGGCCCCGCCGGTATAGTCCTTGCGGCCCTTGCAGGTGCGGATCAGAATACCGTGCCCCGACGACAGCGCGAACTGGCAGACCTGGATATAGGCGCGGTCATGATGCAGGGTGATTTCACCGGATACGGCGATGCCCGCCCTGTTCGAGCGCAGATCAAAGCTACCCGGCGGCAAGGCAAGTTCGGCGACAAGCTCTTTCAGCCGTGAGCGCGCCCTCGTATGAAAACGTCTTTTCTGCTGCTCGTCGTAGGAGCAGCTTCGGTTCCAGTCGAACATGTTGATCTCCATAGAACGGAACAGGCCCGGCGATCGCTGCGCGAGCCCGGGCCTGTCATCGGTTGGTTTATGCGGTGAGGAAGTCAGGCGGCCGCCCGACCCTCGATGACGTCGGCGCCGACTTCGTCGGCCGAGACCTCCTCGAGATAGGCCCGGCTGTACGAATTGCTGGCGAGCCAGCGTTCGGCGGCCTCGTGATCCCTGGCGAGATGCAGGAGTTCCGGGCTGTCGCCCAGGTCCTGCAGGACACGCACCATTCCGATCGACGGACGCTCGACGATCTCGAAACGCAGGCTGCTCTCGACCGACCAGGTGCGCCGGACCGAGATAGCGATGATGCCGCCCTCGCCGAAATCGCCGTCATGCAAGGTGAAGCAGGCTGGAGAGCTATACGTCGCCCGCGACCGTGGCGGCTCCTTCTTGACGAGTCGGCCTGTGCCGTTGCGGCTCTCCCAGGCAGACAGCTTCTTTCTGAAGCGGGCCGGCGGTTTCGGGGCACCGTCCGAATAGCGGATGACGCTCCCCAACGGGGCGGAATCGTAGACGATATGTGCGGACATGCGTTTTTCTCCATGTCGGAAACAAGAAGGGCCCGGCGGAGATGCCGGGCCTAGTGGTGAGCGGGAGGCCGATTACTCGGCGGCCTGGAGGTGGTCGGGTTCCTCGCCGGCGACGGTCACCGGTTCATCGGAGGACGTGCCGGTATCGTCGGCGAGGAAGGCCGGCAGCTCGGCGGCATCGCCGTCGAGAGCTGGCTCATC
>NZ_RZSF01000328.1:0-7413 GCF_004023325.1 Mesorhizobium sp. M1A.F.Ca.ET.072.01.1.1
GGCCGAAAGCTTCGGCGTCAGCTTGCGGAACGGCTCGATCATCGGCTGCAGCACATTCGCCATGTTGGGAATGTTGGCCTCGTTGATCTCCGAGTTCATCCCGGCATTCACATATTTGAGGTAGTAGTCGCCGGACGAATGCACGATCTGGAAGTCGCCGGGCTTCGCCGTCTTGATCTTGGTGATGATCTCGTCCTCGCCGCCGAACGTGCCCTGGACCACCTTGATCTTGGTCTTGGCCGTGTAGGGCTGGAAGGCATATTTGTCGATCGCATCCTGCACCGTGCCGCCCCACCCGTCGAAGCGAACCTCTTCGACCGCGGCGAGTGCCTGCCTCATCCAGGGCATGTCGAGGCCCGCCGCGGCCGCCGCGGCGGCGGTCAGCGTCAGGAAAGTGCGGCGGCTCAGACCGCTGTTGAGATACCTATCGTGCAGCCGTTCCAGCCGCTTGGTGGTGGTGAGTTTCATTGCAGTTCTCCCATTTACGTTGCTTTTTTTCTTAACCGGGTGAGGCCTCGTAGGATCAGGCCGCCGAGCAGCGGGACGCCGACGGTAACCAGGATCATCACGGTGCCGAGCGCGTTGATCTCCGGACTGACCGAGATCTTGAGCATCGAAAGGATTTGCGTCGGCATCGTCTCAACCCCTGCGGGCCGCCAGAACAGGCTGGCCGAGGTGTTGTCGAATGAGATGGTGAAGGCGAGCAGCGCGCCCGCGACGACGGCGGGGAGGAGCAGCGGCAGCGTGATCTCGCGGAAAGACGAGAAGCGCGAGGCGCCAAGCGAAAGTGCCGCCTCCTCATAGACGCGCCGGATGCCGACCATGCGCGCCTGGGCGATCAGAACCACATAGGGCACGGCGAGGAGGATGTGGCCGAGCACCAGGAGAAGCAGGGTCCTCGGCTGGTCGACCGCCTTGATCAGCACCAGGAGGCCGACGCCCAGAATGGTTTCGGGCACCAGCGCCGGCAGGATCACCAGCGTGCTCAGCATCTGCTTGCCAGGGAAGTCGAAACGTACCAGCGCGAACGACGTGACGACGCCGATCGCCGTGGTGGCGGCGGCGGTGACCAGGGCGATCCACAGCGACGTCCGGAACGCGGCCAGCACCGCCTCATTGGCCATCAGCTTGCCGTACCATTGCAGCGAAAAGCCGGTCATCGGGAAGCCGCCGAACATCGAGGCGTTGAACGACAGGATGACGGTCGCCACGATCGGCGCGAACATGAAGATATAGACGCAGAGCGTCACGAAGCCGGTCAGCCGCCAAGCCCATCTGCCTTCCTTGTTCCGCCGCCCCGCCTTCATTTGCCCAGACTTCATCATCCACCCAATCCTTTGACGACCTGCGACATGCCCATGTAACGGGTGTAGATGGCGGCGAAGAAGCCGAGCACCACGAAAAGCACGATCGACAGCGTGGCGCCCATCGGCCAGTTCAGCTCGCTCATGATGGTGTCGGAGATGAGGTTGCCGAACAGCGCGTCGCGACCCGAGCCGAGGAGTTGCGGCGTCACATAGCTGCCGGCGGCCAGCACGAAACAGAGCATCAGGCCTGCCGCCAGCCCCGGCAGCGAAAGCGGCAATGTCACCTCGCGGAACGCCTGCGCGCTGGTGCAGCCCATCGAACGGGCCGCCGCAATCAGCGTGCGGTCGATGCTTTCCAGGCTGACATAAACGTTAAGGATCATATACGGCAGCAGGAAATGCAGCAGCCCGACGATGACCGCGCCCTCGTTGTACAGCATCGGCAACGGCTCGCTGATGATCCCCAGTTTCAGGAGGGCGACGTTGATGACGCCCTGCTCGCCAAGGATGTTGATCCAGGAATAGGTGCGGATGGTGAAGCTGATCCAGAACGGCACGATGAGCAGAAGCAAGAGCAGCCACTTGTGCTTGAAGGTTGTGGCCCAGATGAAATAGGCCGGGAAATAGCCCAAAATCCCGCAGAGCAGCGCGATAATCGCGCCAATTCTCAGCGTCTTCAAAAGGAAGCCGTAATAGTAGCTGTCGGTGAGAAATTCGTGCCAGTTCGCGGTGGTTAGCGTGCTGGTTTCCAGACCTGCCGTGACAAAGGTAAAGAAGGTGTAGATCGCCATCACGGCGATCGGCAGCACAAGAAACACCAGGAGCAGCATAAGCGTGGGGGCAACAAGAATCCATGCTAGCCGCGGATCGTAAAGTTTCCACGCTTTGGTCATGTTGATGCTACTCTTCCCAGGCTCGCCACGTACATCACGTCAAGCCGGGCTGCTTCCGCAGCCCAATCTCGCAACAATGCCGGGGTCGCAACAATGCCAGTGGGAAACTGACAGAGTTCCGCGAAGGCGGTCGGAGCTGCATCACCTTGACCACCGCCGCAGACGGCGACCTCGGATTCGAGTTCCTGCACCACGCCGATTGCGAGTAACGCCACCTGCGCGTGCAATCTGCGCTGGCGGGATCCAGTCTATGGCTCGTGTCCTCCTGCAAACTGTCCCCGTCTTAACGCCAGTTGCGGGCGCCGCATGTGTATCAATCGTCGCTTCGCCCCACCCAAACGGCGGACAAGGCGCCTTGCCCCTCGGCCGAGCTTATTCAGCACACAAATTGGATACGTGTCAAGCACACACATTGGATACTGAGATAGGACCGAGTGTGTGGCGCTCAGCCTCGGAGAGCGTCTTCGCCGGGTTAGCGAGTGAGTTGGCCGAGGCTTTAGGTGAGATAATTGCCGTTCCGGCCGGGTTGTTTGCGCCTGAGTTTGGTTGTCGCGGTGACGGTGCGACATTCGCGGCAAAATGGCGTACGTTGGCCTTTTTTTGCGCACCGTTTTCGACCTGCTAATAGGCCGCCCACGGCATGGGCGGCCCGCTCAGTGATGAAATCGGCTGAAGAAATGAAGTATCTGGTGTCCAAGCGGCAGCGCTCTGTAGGTCCAGTGCTAGGCTTCGTGGACAAAGGGCAGCCATAGTTTGATTGAGGCCAGGCCACGAAGCCAAGATAGGATTCCTTGGTCTTGTCGTAGCGTGTGGCAATACGGCGCCAGTTCTTCAGCTTGTTAAACAGACGCTCGACGAGGTTGCGCCAACGGTATTTCTCGCGATCATGCGGGGTGGGGGCGCGGCGGTTGCTTTTGGCGGGGATGCCCGCCTCGACGCCGGCTTTGGCGATCTCTTCGCGGATGGCGTCGGAGTCATAGCCCTTGTCCGCCAGGAGCGTCTCAATACGGTCGGCGATCATTCGAAACAGCGGGCCGAAGCCTTGAATATCATGCGCCTGGCCAGGTGTCAGGACGAAGCCGAGAGGTCGGCCTTTTCTGTCGCACCGCGCATGGAGTTTGGTGGTGAAGCCGCCGCGCGATCGGCCAAGCGCCTCAATTTCCTGAGTCCCCTTTTTATGCCGACTGCACAATGATGTGCCCGGACAACGGTGCTATCGATCATGTCGGCGGTGGCATCGCGTCCCACCATCTCGGCGAGCGTTTCGAGCAGCGCATCGAACACCCCTGTCGCGACCCATCGCCGGTATCGGCGGAAGACGCTGTTCCACTTGCCATATTCATCAGGCAGATGACGCCATTGCGCCCCGGTTCGGTCCATCCACACTGTCTACGCCGCAGCCTTCGCAATCGGAATGCTTTAAGCGCCGACGCGTTCTTGCCGGACGACAGGATAAGATCTTATCCGTATGTATGCCTTCATCCCATCCGTTCTGAAGCGTGCGAGCCCGGCGAAGCGGGAAAGACCACGGTCTTGGTCCCGTTGAGGAAGACACGGCGGTGAATGTGCGCGTGAATGGCACGCGCGAGAACCTGGCTTTCGACGTCGCGCCCCAGCGACACGTAGTCGGATGGGCTCTGAGCGTGCGTTACGCGCACGATGTCCTGCTCTATGATCGGACCCTCGTCGAGATCGGCAGTCACATAGTGCGAGGTCGCACCAATCAGTTTCACGCCACGCTCGAACGCCTGCTTGTACGGGTTCGCTCCCTTAAAGGAGGGAAGGAAAGAGTGGTGAATGTTGATGATGCGGCCGGACATCTTCTCGGAGATCTCATCCGACAGCACCTGCATATATCGGGCGAGCACGACCAACTCTGCGCCGGTCTCCTCGACGATGCGCATCTGCTGCGCTTCGGCTTCGAGCTTATTCTCCTTCGTCACTTTGATGTAGCGGAACGGGATGTCGTGGTTCACGACCGGCTTTTGATAATCCAAGTGGTTCGAGATCACCGCCACGATGTCGACTGGCAGCGCTCCGATACGCCAGCGGTACAGAAGGTCGTTCAGACAATGACCGAAACGCGAGACCATGATGATCACCTTCATCTTGCGGCTCTCGTCATGGAAGGCGAACTCCATTCCGAACGCTGTGGCGGTGTCGGCAAACCCGCTACTTAGCGCGTCAAAGCCAACGCCCTCATCCGAACTGAAGCTGACGCGCATAAAGAAGTTGCCGGTCTGCGTATCGTCAAATTGCGAACTGTCGGTGATGTTGCAGCCGTTCTCGGCGAGGTAGCCTGCGATCGCGGCGACGATCCCGCGCCTCGATTTGCAGGTGACCGTCAGGCAGTATTTGTGCATATCGAACTTTCTCGTGTGTGCAGTAAAAATTTGTTCGGGCGCGTCAGGCCGAAGGCCGCATGAAGGGTTTCATAAATGTCAGTCCCTCTGGCGCGGGCAGCCCGTGGGCACGGCAGCAGGCGGTGACCGTGTTGGTGATCAGACAGGCGATGGTCATGGGACCGACACCTCCCGGCACTGGCGTTATTGCACCCGCTATCTCCGCCGCGCTGCTGAAATCCACGTCTCCTACCAGTTGTTGCTTGCCATCCCGCGCGATCCGATTGATGCCCACATCGATCACTGTAGCGCCCGGCTTGATCCAGTCGCCAAGGATCATCTCGGGGCGGCCGATGGCAGCAACGAGGATGTCGGCCCGGCGGCAGATTGATGCCAGATCGCGTGTACGCGAATGAGCGATGGTTACGGTGCAGCTATCGCCGAGCAGAAGTTGCGCCATCGGTTTTCCGACGATGTTCGAGCGCCCCACGACCACCGCTTCGAGCCCGGACAGATCGCCCAGATGGCCGCGCAGCATCATCAAACACCCCAACGGGGTACACGGGACCATCGCGTTTTGTCCCGTACCCAGAAGCCCGACATTCGAGACATGAAATCCATCGACATCTTTTGCCGGATCGATCGCATTGATCGCCAGATCAGCGTTCATATGTTTAGGCAGAGGCAGTTGGACGAGAATGCCGTGAGTCTCAGAATCGGAATTCAGCCGCTCGATTAGGGCAAGCAGATCGGCCTGAGACGTTTCAACGGGCAGCTTGTACTCATGGCTCCTCATGCCAGCTTCGATAGTCTGCCGTCCTTTGTTACGCACATAAACTTCCGACGCCGGATCATCGCCTACCAGAACGACAGCCAGGCCCGGCGTAATGCCGTGCTCCTCCTTGAGCCAGGCCACATGCTCAGCCACTCTCGAACGTAGCTGCGCCGCGAACGCCTTGCCGTCGATGATTTGGGCGGTCATGTTACCTTTCCTCGAGCCGCTTCGCCGCCGTTTCCAGCGCGTGCCAGAGCGATCCGGCGGACGAGCGCGCGCCCAGCACGGCGACATGAGCGTCGCTGCGGCGGATGACGAAACAGCTCATATGCTCAAGCCCGGTACGCGTCGCCCGGCCCGGGCCAAAGTCCGCGAGATCGATGTTGACAAGCTTCGACAGCAATGCCTCGACAGGCCTTGAGCCGGCCCGCGATACAATCTCGAAAGCGACCCAGCCATCGGTCTGCTCGGTCACAGAGCAGCCGGGGGCGCGTTGCTTGAGCTCGGCTGCAAAATCCAGCTCGGCGCGGCCTTCGTACTCGATCATCCACTGATCCGGTCCGGTCCACAGCGCGGCAACCCCCTGCCCTGCAATCCAGCGGCCTGGTCCGGGAAGAGCGAGGCCGAATGGCGTCGGCTCTGCGGTTCCGAAGCGCAGCGCCAGAGAGGCAAGCGCCAGACCGGCGTTCTCGCGGATCTCCAACCCCCCGAACGATGAGAGGCGTGGTAGCGCGGCACCGAGCGCGGTGATGGGTCTCAGGTCACTCACGAAGACGTGCTCCTTCAGGATCGACAAAATGCGCCGGCACGACCCGCAGGCGCGCGCTTTCGCCTTCGAGCGGGTTCGCGGCCACGATCACCTCGCCCAGCCGTTCATCGCCGTTCTCTAGGAAACCGAGCCCGATCATCGAGCCGACATGCGGACTGTAGCAAGCCGACGTGATCCAACCCTGATCGGTATCGAATTTCCTCGGTGCGTCTTCCGCAAAAAGATGCGAGCCGCTGACCACCTTCCCGGCAGGATCGACGGGCCACAGCCCGACCAGCCGTCGCCTGTCGCCCGCAAGGCCCTCGCGCCGCGACATCACGGCGCCGACGGAATCCTTCTTCTGCGATACCATACTGCCAAGCCCGACCATGAGGGCCGTCGCCTGTCCGTTCAACTCAGGGCCGGCGGCGTGTCCCTTCTCGATCCGCAGGACCCCCAACGCCTCGGTGCCGTAGGGCGTCGCTCCGAGATCGGCTCCCAGTTCCATCAGCCGCTCGATCAAAGCGTGGCCGTAGCGTGCGGGAACCGCAATTTCGTAGGCGAGTTCGCCCGAGAAGGAGATGCGGAAGAGCCGCGCGCGCAGGCCGTCGCAGACGGTGAGCTCCGCGCAGGCCATAAAGGGGAAGGCCTCGTTCGACAGGTCGAACCCGTCAACGATGCGGGCGAGCAGAGCGCGCGACTTCGGCCCGGCGACGGCAATCTGCGCCCAGGCATCGGTCGTGGAGATGATCTGGACGTCGAGTTCCGGCCACAGGCATTGCCGCGCGAATTCCATGTTGCGATAGACCAGACCGGCGTTGGCGGTCGTCGTGGTGACCACACAATGATCCTCGGCCAGCCGCGCGCAGGTGCCGTCGTCATAGGCAAATCCGTCTTCGCGCAGCATAAGCCCGTAGCGGACTCGGCCGACTTTCAGTGTGGCCATCATGTTGCAGTAGAGCCGGTTGAGAAACTCGCCCGCGTCGGCGCCCTGGACATCGATCTTGCCGAGCGTCGTCACATCGCACAGACCCACCGCGCCGCGCACGGCCCTGGCCTCGCGGTCCACGCTCTGACGCCAATGCGTTTCGCCCGCACGCGGGAAATATTGCGCGCGCATCCACTGGCCGACCTCGACGAACTCCGCGCCCTGCGCCTGGGCCCAGTGATGGGTGGGTGTGAGGCGGCGTGGTCGGAAATGCCGCCCTAAATCGCCGCCGCCGAGCACCGAGAGCGTCACTGGAGTGTAGGGTGGGCGGAAAATCGTTGTTCCAGTTTCCGGGATCGACCTCCCGGTCAGCTCCGCCATCACGGCAAGACCGGTCACATTTGCAGTCTTGCCCTGGTC
>NZ_RZSF01000329.1:0-7400 GCF_004023325.1 Mesorhizobium sp. M1A.F.Ca.ET.072.01.1.1
GGCCAGCGTAGGCCAGGTGATCTATCTCACCCATCACCAGCACCTATGCGAGATTGCGAAGTCGGTCATTCCCGACGTTATGATCCACGAGCTCGGGTGATCTCCGCGGCATTGCCGTTGGCCCGCACTCGCCGACAAGCGACACTTTACCGACCGCACTCGGACTTTCATCATGTCCCCGTGGACGTAGGCTCTGCTGCTTCTTGATTGCAGTCATTGTCGACGACGGGAAAAAATAGCGGAGGGCGTCCGTCCTCGATAGAACCTGAATGGGAGGAGATTCGGGCACCGTTTTTTCTGGTGGAGGCTTCCTGCAAAGCATCTCGTCTTCGGATGCGATCCAGGCAGCGTTGGGCGGGCGCGTCCGGGCCTTGGTGGAGGTCGGTGTGAAGGCACTCCTGCGAGCGCTGCTGAAATGAGTCCAAGAGACGACCGCCTTTATCGTCGGTTCGTGGGGGCGGGCAACATTGTTCGGAATTGACTGAAAAAATGCCTGCAAATCTAGAGCTCTTTGAATAGGTTCAACAGAAAGTGGCAGTTTGGCCTGATTCACCCTAGGGGTGAGACGGCGCGGAGGGGAATATTGGCCGCAGGGACAGTTGCAGGTGCGGTGTCGGCCTATGGCGCATCGCTGAAACCGAAGCTTTCGAATCCGGCAATCGGCGGGCAGCCCGAGGAGCAGCTTCGCGGGCCTCTTGAGGTGCTGGTCAAGTCGCTTGCGGAGGTCGAAGGTTTCGCAGCCGGCGCTGTCCACCTGGTCGGCGAGACCCGTCTTGCCGACATCAAGACCCGGCCAGATTTCGCGGTCACGGCCAACAAGGTGCTGGTCGGATTCATCGAACTAAAGGCACCGGGCAAGGGTGCCGATCCGCGCCGCTTCACCGATCCGCACGACAAAGAACAATGGGGCAAACTGAAATCGCTGCCCAATCTCCTCTATACCGATGGCCAGTCCTTCAGCCTGTGGCAGGACGGTGAGATCGTCGGCAAGGTCGTCGCGCTCGAAGGCAATATCGAAAGCGATGGGGCGAAGCTCGCCGCCCCCGACGGGCTGCTGCCTCTGATCGTCAACTTCCTGACCTGGAAACCCATACCGCCCGCCAACGCCAAGCAGCTCGCGCAGATTTCGGCGCGACTGTGCCGCCTTTTGCGCGATGAGGTGATTGAACAACTGGAGCGCAAGAGCCAGGGGCTGACGGATCTCGCCAGAGATTGGCGCAGGCTGCTGTTTCCGGAAGCCAACGACTACCGTTTCGCTGATGGCTATGCGCAGGCCGTGACGTTCGGCCTGCTCGTCGCTCGCGCCATCGACATTTCGCTCTCCGGCGGCATCCACCAGGCAGCCTATCAGTTGCGCGGCTCCAATTCGCTGATCGGCACCGCCCTCGGCCTTCTTACTGACGACCCCGAAAACCAGAAGGCGTTGGAGACGTCGCTCGCCACGCTGACCCGCGTGCTGAACGAGGTGAACTGGCACACCATCAGCAAGGACAAGCCGGAAGCCTGGCTCTATTTCTACGAGGATTTTCTCGAAGTCTACGACAACGATCTCAGGAAGCTGACCGGCTCCTACTACACGCCGCCGGAGGTGGTGGCAGCGATGACGCGGTTGGTGGACGAAACCTTGCGCGGGCCGCTGTTCTCGCGCCCGGCGGGCCTGGCATCGACCGACGTGACGCTTGCCGATCCGGCGATGGGCACAGGCACCTTCCTGCTTGGGGTCATACGCAAGATTGCCGCCACGGTCGAGGCCGACCAGGGCAAGGGCGCGGTGCGCGGCGCGGTCGAGGCGGCGATGAGTCGACTGATCGGGTTCGAGCTCCAGTTCGGCCCCTTCGCCGTCGCTCAGCTTCGCCTGATCGCCGAGTTGCAGGCTCTGACGAAGCCGGATGCCAAGACCCCGCCGAAACTACCCGACTTGCAGCTTTTCATCACCGACACGCTCGGCAACCCATATATCGAGCAGGACACACTGGTGCAGAGTGGCCCTATCGCGCAATCGCGGCGGGAAGCAAACCGGATCAAGCAGCAGCGCGACATCACCGTCGTGCTCGGCAATCCGCCCTACAAGAATCAGGCAAGTGGCATGGGCGCCTGGGTGGAGCAAGGCGCGACCGGTCGCCCCGCGCCGATGGACTGGTGGGCGCCGCCGCCGGAATGGAAGCTTGGCGCCTACACCCATCACTTGAAGAACCTCTATGTCTATTTCTGGCGCTGGGCAACGTGGAAGGTGTTCGGCACCGGCAACCGTGCAGCGACCGGAACCCCCGACCGGGACGAGGAGGGCATCATCTGCTTCATCACCGTCGCCGGCTTCCTTGGTGGGGATGGATTTCAGAAGATGCGCGACGATCTCCGGCGCACCTGTTCCGACATATGGGTGATCGACTGCTCGCCGGACGGACACCAGCCGGAAGTCCGGACTCGCATCTTCCAAGGCGTGCAGCAGCCCGTCTGCATCGTGTTGGCGGCGAAGCCGCTCAGCAAGGATCGGAACACGCCGGCCAGGGTGAGATTCCGCGCGCTACCCAAGGGGCCGCGCGGGGACAAGTTCACCGCGCTGGAGACCCTGACGCTCGACGCGTCAGACTGGCAGGATTGTCCTGCCGACTGGCGCGCGCCGTTCTTTCCGGCAGCGAGTGACGAGTGGGTAACGTTCCCGCCGTTAGATAGGTTTTTCGACTGGTCGAGTCCCGGCATAAAAACACATCGGACGTGGGTTATCGCTCCCGACCCCGAGTCTTTGTCTCGGCGTTGGGACGCATTACGCCGCGAGACAAACATCGAGAAGAAGGAACGGCTGTTTCACCCCGACCGGGATCGATACCTGGACAAGGTTGTGTCTGTCGGATTGGGCGATCACGGAGTGAGAGCCAGCGCAGTTATCAAAGACGAAGAATCGATCGTTTCCCCCTGTCGATACGGATTTCGATCCTTCGATCGCCAGTGGATCGTGCCAGATCATCGCCTTTTGAGCATGGCTCGGCCGACATTGTGGAACTGCTACTCCGCGCGCGACGTCTACCTGACTGCCTTGGAAGCATCGTCTCCAAAATCCGGACCAGCGATCACCTTCACAGGGCTGATTCCAGATCACGATCACTACAAAGGCTCATTCGGCGGCCGGGTATATCCGCTGTGGCGAGATGCGGCGGCGAAGGTTCCGAACGTCCCGACGCAACTGGCTGGCGTGCTAGCCGACGTTTACGGCCATGCGGTCTCGGCCGAGGATGTCTTGGCCTATCTGGCGGCGGTTATGGCGCATCCGGCCTTTACCGCGCGGTTCCAGAACGACCTCGTACAGCCTGGCTTGCGCGTGCCGTTGACTGCAGACCTGGCACTGTTTTCGGAAGCCGTCGCGCTCGGCCGTGAAGTCATCTGGCTTCACACCTACGGCGAGCGTTTCGCCGATCCGGCAGCCGGACGGCCGAAGGCGCCGCCGCGCATGGCCGAGGGTGCCCGGCCGTTCATTCCGGAGGGTGGCAGCATTCCCGGTCCGCCGGAGCCGCTGCCCGACACCATGGAATACGATCCGGCCAAGCGTCGGCTGCATGTCGGCAACGGGTTCCTTGACAACGTCTCGCCGGAAATGTGGGCCTATGAAGTCTCAGGCAAACAGGTGGTATGGCACTGGTTCAGCTACCGCCGGCTTGACCGCACGCGGCCACAGATCGGCGACAAGCGGCCGCCATCGCCACTCGACAGGATACAGCCCGACCATTGGCTGGCCGAATACACCAGCGACCTGATCGACCTCCTCAATGTGCTGGGGCGGGTGATCGCGCTAGAGTCGACGCAGGCCGACCTGCTGGCAAGCATCCTGAAGGCCGAGCTCATCAAGGCCGATCACCTGAACGTGGTGTTGGGTGCCAGAAATAACTGACAGTGTAGCGTCAGGAAACCGGGGATAAGCAGGTTTCCGGCCATCGCTTGGCCCGTTTAGCTGGGGCATAGTGCAACCAGAGAATCGTATCGGCAGGACAATGGCCAGGAATCAGCTCGACCTTTTCGGCGCAGCCCAGCCCGAGCTTTTCGACGAGGACGCGCAGACCGTGTATTACCACGGCGACCCCGACCGTGTGCGCGCGCGGCTGCACAGGCTGATCGCCGAGGCGCGGGCGGCTGACACGTTGCCGTGGGACCCCGACAGCGTGCGGCTGTACCGCAAGATCGTGCCGCAGATGGTGCTGTGGCTGCCCGAAGACGAAGCAAAGCAGCTTTGCTTCGATTTCGAGGAGGAGATGCGGCGTCTGCTGGCGGCGTAACTCGGGGCTGTCATTCATGGCATTAGAATTGAAGAACAGGGTTGTTGAACTTTTGTCAGCGAACCCAGGGAAGAGATTCAAAGCCAGGGACATAGCGATATGGATCGCAGAAACATATCCCGAGGCGGTGGCAGCGAAGATAAAGCGCAGCGTAGCAATCCAGACCCATGATCAGCTTCTTTATCAGCTTGTCGCCGAGATCGGGGCTAACCGTCCCATCTGGCAAAAGCAGCTTCCGCAATTGCGCAGCACGGAAGGCGTGCGACCGCGCCTCTTCTATTGGTCCGACAAGACCGAGGAACAGGAAGTGGCTGATGTCGAGAGCGGCAAGGAGCCTGTCCTTGAGTTCGCGACCGCGCCGGAAGGTGCTGTTCCCGCTGCCGCCGGCGAAACCCAAAAGAAGGTTCTGCGGCGAAGTGAACATGATCTGTATCCGCTGCTGATAGAATTTTTGGAAGCGGAGCACGGTGTTCAAGGCCATCGCATCGATGAGAAGAAATCTTCCAACACGTACGGGAGTGGCGGCAACAAGTGGTTGTTTCCTGACGTGGTGGGGATGGAAAACCTGTCGGACGGCCTTCACCCCGAGGTTGTGACAGCAATCCGGGAGAGCCGCGACAGGCAAATCCGACTCTGGTCGTTTGAGGTAAAGCTTCTCATCAACCGTTCGAATGCCCGCGAGACCTATTTTCAGGCCGTGTCGAATTCCTCGTGGGCCAACTACGGCTACCTTGTTGCCGCCAATTTCGAAGGTTCCGAAACTCTCAAGGAATTGCGAATTCTGTATGCGATGCACGGCATCGGCCTGATCCGCCTCGATGAGGAAAATCCTATCGAGAGCGAAATCCTTGTTCCGGCGCGCGAGAAGCCAGATATCGAATGGCCTATGTGCAGCCGCCTCGCAACGGAGAACAAAGACTTCAAGCAGTTCATGACCAAGGTTCGCCACTTCTTCCAGACGGGCGACATGTAGTCGATGATCCTTCCACTACGCAGAGATAAATCGAGGGGTCGATTGTAGGGGGCGACGATGGATCCGAGGAGAAGGTTAGACGAGAAGAGCGAAAGGCTTCGCTCGTCAAGGGTTCCCTTCATTGAGACCTATCGAGAGGCGGTCCTTGAAGAGCAGCCGCTTGGAAAACTACTGGAGCGCGAGGTCATCGTTATCCGGATCGCGAAAAGCCATTTTGTGCTCTACTCGTTGCTTTTTGGGTTTTTCCTGGCCCTCATCGTCCTTGGCATATCTTCCGGGTAAATACCCTATGTTGAGGGTGGTTGCCGCGGGCGGACGGTCAGCCGGCCACCGAACAAGAATACCTGCACCGAGGATATTCGGAGCAGCCCAGAAATTCGCCGAACCTGCCCCTCTTTCTAACGAGGTGGCCGCGACAGCTTTCTGTCGGGCATGAATGCTTTGGCGCCTTGCTGCGATATTTCTGTTTCTTGAATTCCCAAGGATGGATGTTGTCCTTGAAGGCCCATATGCCCCGCTTTGCGCGTTTGGCGTCCTCCAAGGCATCGAGGTAACGCTGATCGGGTCCGTATCGCTCCAGAACCCATGCCCAGCCATTGACGACCATCTCTAGCTCGATGTTTCTCGTCACGCGGAAGGGCGCCCCAAACGTTGTCATGACATGAGGGCATGACGACGGTGTTCTGAACTCGCCGGCGGCGTAATCCAGCGTCAGATAGGGAACGCAGACGACACGGCCGTACGTGTCTACTGACCGCCCGGTATTCATCTTCATCAAGATGGCAAGTTCGACCCACTTGCCGCCGATCAAGGCGGTGAGGAAATCCTTGGCCTCTTGGCCCCCGGGCTGTTCAATTTCCGGAGCATCGATGAACCCGAATCTAGCGGTTATCTCAATCTCGGCTTGATCCCTTGGGTTTCCTGTGACCTCGGAAACCTTGACCCGAGTTAGAAACCCGTCACCATCGAATATCTTTAGCACCGGAACACTAATCGTGTCCGTTTGTGGATCCTCAGGCACAATGATCACGGAATTTACTTCTTGAGTCATTGTAGCGGCGGCCAAGGGATAGGGATAGGGATAGGAATAGGAATAGGAATAGGAATAGGAATAGGAAGACTATATCTTCCACGTTTCGTTTAGGAAGCCGATATTGCTTTCACGAATTTCGAGACCACGGTGTTCGGCCAGCATGGTGGATGACCGATGAAGGGTTCCTACTTTGGTTGTTCGGCACCCGTGGTGCTGGATGCGCTGAAGGACATCGGGTTCAACGCCCTAGCGCTCTCCAACAACCATGCCTTCGATCTCGGCCCGCTTGGCGTTCTGTCGACGCTCGAAGAGGCGGCGGAGCGAGGCTTCCATCACGCCGACATCGGTGTCGATGCCGAGGATGCGCGTCGCCCGGGAATGAAAACCTTTGGCGCGAGAAAGGTGGCGCTTGTAAGCCGGGAGCCGAGATGAACGAGGACTTGGCGGCCCGTTCA
Organism: Mesorhizobium sp. M1A.F.Ca.ET.072.01.1.1; assembly: GCF_004023325.1. Taxonomy (NCBI): domain Bacteria; kingdom Pseudomonadati; phylum Pseudomonadota; class Alphaproteobacteria; order Hyphomicrobiales; family Phyllobacteriaceae; genus Mesorhizobium; species Mesorhizobium sp. M1A.F.Ca.ET.072.01.1.1. Next base: position 6,727 of record NZ_RZSF01000329.1, read on the forward strand.
CGCTCGCACGGCCTGTCGATCGCCGTCAAAAAGGGTGCCGAAATGCTATGTGGCCGCTTGCGAGCTGAACCGACTGCTTAGCGCCTTCAATACAGTCGTTTAGGCCGGTGTCATCAGTTCCTAAAGCTGCCTTTCATCCGGAACCGGTTTCATCGTCAGGCTGGGGATTGCTAGGAATGCGGGTTTGGATGAGTGCTTCCACGTCGGGACGCTGACAATAGAGTCGAGATATGGCACCCAAGAGAGCATGATTTGCAGACACCCGAAGTAAGCGCGGGATTTACGGAGGGGCGGTCGATGCATCCACGGTTTCTGGAGAAGGTTGGTGGCCTTCACACCTTGTACGAGAAGCTGATGGCGATGAAGCCGCACGCCGGTACACCGCCGCCAACAAAGATTCCCGTCAGCGGCGTCTACCTGTTCAGCGAAGGTGACGAGCCCCTGTACGTTGGCCGTTCAAACCGGCTGCGTGAGCGCTATTTTCTCCACACCCGAAACGGGTCGCGCCACAACCAGGCGAGTTTCGCCTTCCGGATTGCAGTCCAATTGCTAGACCTCCCCGCCGCCCGCTATACGAAGGAGGGTGGTCGCAAGGAAATCGCGCTCATGGAAGATTTCATCCGGGAGTTTGCGGCAGCCAAGACGCGCATTCGCAACATGAACTACCGCTATGT